>JAMCVO010000694.1 GCA_023475715.1 Actinomycetota bacterium | reverse complement strand
TTTAAACCTAATATTACCATGGATGACGGAGCTGACCTGGTTTCAACTCTTCACAGCAGAAGAAAAGATCTTATAACAAACATTATTGCCGGCACGGAAGAAACTACTACGGGAGTAATAAGGTTAAGAAGCATGGAAGAAAACGGTGTTTTGTTATATCCCATAATTGCCGTAAACGAAGCAAAAACAAAGCATTTTTTTGATAACAGGTACGGAACAGGACAGAGCACCCTCGACGGTATCCTGAGATCCACAAATGTACTCCTTGCCGGAAAAAGATTTGTTGTCGTTGGTTACGGATGGTGCGGAAGAGGTGTCGCAATGCGGGCAAGAGGTATGGGTGCAGACGTAATAGTACTTGAAATAAATCCCTTGAAAGCTCTCGAGGCGAAAATGGATGGTTTTCAGGTAATGAAAAATACCGAAGCTGCTTTGAAGGGAGACATATTTCTGTCTGTTACGGGAAACAAAAATGTGATCGGAGAACCTATTCTTTCCGGATGTAAAGACAGAACCATAGTTGCCAATTCGGGGCATTTTGATGCGGAAATAGATCTGGATTATTTAAGGAAAAATTCAAAGTCGGTAAGAAAAGTGAAGCCTATGGTGGAAGAATATACGATGGATGACGGGAGAAGAATTTACGTGCTAGCCGAAGGAAGACTTGTGAATCTCGGGGCAGCGGAAGGTCATCCGGCAAGTGTAATGGATATGAGTTTTGCAAATCAGGCTTTGAGTGCACAATATATTATACAACTCAGGAAGGAAGGCAAAAGCTTAGACAAGAAAGTTTATACCGTTCCTGAAGATATAGATAAGAATATTGCAAAGCTTAAACTTGCCAGCATGGGTATTGAAATAGACAAACTGACGGAAGAACAGGAAGAATACCTTTCGTCATGGCAGTCAGGAACATAATTCAGATTAATCAGGCTCGGATTTATCTGCTGCCAAATTTTGACAACAGGTAAAGAACTTAATAATTGATATAAATTATTATGGTGCAAATATGAATTAGTTCTCAAATGAAAACCTGATTTTTAATGAATTATTTGATGGGGGTCAGGTAAGATTTTTTAATTTGTCTGTTTGTTAAGCAGAAATGATAAGGCAAATTTAAATCGATGTGCCTATTATAAATGATAATTTTAAAGGATCATAAAATTTAATATGAAACAGCAAAGCAATGTTCAAACTCTTATATGGGATGGACGTATTTTAAAGCTTATCGATCAGCGAAAGCTGCCTTTCATAAAGGAATACGTGGTTTGTGATTCTTATGAAAAAGCAGGAGCTGCAATAAAAGACATGTTAGTAAGAGGTGCACCAGCCATAGGAGTTACAGCAGCTTACGGAGTGGCACTTGCAGCTATAGGTTACAGAGGTTCACATAAACAACAGGATTTTTCTGAGTTTATCGAGAAGGCAATATCGTTTCTGGCAGCGTCAAGACCAACTGCGGTCAATCTGTTCTGGGCGTTGAAAAGGATGAAAGAAGTTTTGTATGAGAACAGGCAGCTTGAAGTTGCAGAGATTATACAAAAGTTAACCGATGAAGCAAAACAAATTGAAGCTGAAGATATAAATATAAACAAAAAAATAGGTGAAAATGCCATAGAGGCATTCAGGGATTTTAGGGACAAAATCAAAATTTTAACTCATTGTAATGCCGGCGCTCTTGCAACTGCAGGCTATGGCACGGCTCTTGGGGTAATCAGAAGTCTTGCGTCCGGCGGCAAGATTCAACATGTTGTTGTGGATGAGACCAGACCTTATCTGCAGGGTGCACGGCTTACAGCATGGGAACTTGAACAGGAAAAAATCCCTTTTTTTATTATCACTGACAATATGGCAGCCTATATGATGTCAAAGGGAGAGGTGGACGGAATTGTTGTTGGTGCGGACAGGATTGCTGCCAATGGCGATGCCGCTAATAAAATAGGGACACTTGGAGTATCGATTTTGGCAAAATATTACGGAATCCCCTTTTTTGTTGCCGCACCTTTATCGACAATTGATATAAACATAGCTGACGGCAGTCAGATACCTATCGAAGAAAGGAATGGGAGCGAGGTAAGAGAAGTGCTGGGTAAAAGGATAATCAGCGAAGAAATGCCTGTGCGAAACCCTTCTTTTGATGTAACGCCTGCGAAAAATATTACGGCAATAATTACCGAAAAAGGAGTTTTGAGGCCACCATTTGATGTAAATATCGGAAAATTATTCGACGAACAGAATAAATAAGAAGTATGCGCATAAGTTTATTTTTGGATTTCATAGTAGAATTTAAAAAAAATTTTGGGAGATATAAAAAATGACTTCAAAAAATAAAGCTATGGTTCTTGCGGCAGGTCTTGGAACAAGACTCAGACCGCTTACAGACCTGATTTCAAAACCGATGGCTCCCATAGTAAACAAACCGGTAATGGAACATATAATTGAATTGCTGGTAAATTATGGTTTTGATGAAATTGTGTGCAATCTGCACTGGTACCCGGAGGCTATAAAAGATTATTTCGGAGATGGCTCAAAATGGGGTATAAAGATTAATTATTCTTATGAACCGGAATTGCTTGGAACTGCAGGAGGGGTTAAAAAAGCCGAAGCTTTTTTTGAAGATAAAACATTTTTGATTTTAAGCGGTGATGCATTGACGGTTCATAAGAATAA
>JAMCVO010000565.1 GCA_023475715.1 Actinomycetota bacterium | reverse complement strand
ATATGCTCCCAAGGGGATACCTGATGAGATTTCTAAAAAGCTTTATGAAGGATTTACCAAAATTCTAAAGGATCCAGCATTTTTGGGAAAAATGAAGGGAGAAAAAGTGGATTACTATACCCAGGAAGAGGTACGCAAAATGCTTGCCAGGGATGACGAGGCGTTAGCAAAAATGATTAATGAATCTCCAATTGGTAAGGAAGTTAGATCAATGATGGAACTGAAAAAGAAAAAATAATCAATGAAAATTATTTTATTACCAAAACGAAAGAATTAATATTGTTTGAGAAACCGATTTTTCTTCTGCTCCGGCATATTAAAAAGAATTTCCAATACGCTTTCTTTTTAATATGCCGGTAGGCAGATTTGATACCAGAATATAAATATACCCTATTGAATAGAACCTTTATGGCTATAACTACAGAAGTCAAAGTGAAAGAGGGTTCAAATAACATGATAAGTTTGGAGGTTGTTTTTACTTTCATATTAACAATTCTATGTGCGATTTATTTATATTTTTCCTTCTCCCTATCCATGGGGACGCTATCTTATCCTGGTCCAGGTTTTTTGCCCATCCTTTTAGGGTGTATAAGCTTGATAATGTCATTTTCCTGGTTTATAAAAACATTGTTAAGCAAACTTAAAGACAATATAAAAAATAAAGCACCAGGTATTACAGGAGAAAAAACACGGTATTTAAGATTACTAATATACATGTTTTTAATATTAATTTTTATTATAACTTTTAAAATTATCAATCCCATAATAGATATGTTTCTATTCATTATTTTACTTACCAAAGTTTGTGGATTAGAGGGCTGGAAATACCCGTTGGGATTAAGTTTTGCCTTCTCATTATTTATATATGTAGTATTTATTTTGTGGCTAAAAGTGCAATTATAGCTAAAACAATACTCTGGAAGGAAGGATTCGAGTGGAAAATATCCATAGCCTTATACAAGGATTTTTACTTGTGATTACGCCAATCAGATTATTATCTTGTTTTATTGGGGTTACTATAGGGACTATAGTAGGAGTTTTGCCCGGTATAGGGCCGGCAGGAACAATGATGTTATTATTTCCCATAAGTATAAATATAGATCCTCTAACAGGCATAATAATGCTGGCTGGCATATATTTCGGAGCCATGTATGGTGGTTCAACAACGTCTATTCTGTTGAATGTTCCAGGCGAGGTTGCTACTATGGTTACATGTATTGACGGTTATCCAATGGCTAAAAAAGGAAAGGCGGGGGCAGCCCTTGCAGTTAGCGCTATCGGATCTTTTATTGCTGGTACGGTAGGCATTGTGGTTATAACATTTTTTGCACCATGGTTAGGAAAATATGCTATTAGGTTAGGTCCTCCAGAGTTTTTCGCCATTACTTTTTGCGGATTATTTGTATTAAGTAACATAACTGGAGGTTCACCTAAAAAAGCTTTTTTGGGTGTAATACTTGGCGTGATGCTTAGTACTATAGGAATAGATATTTTAACGGGAGCTTCAAGGTTTGTCTTTAGTATAAATTTAAGTAATGGTATTGGCTTAGCGCCATTTATGATAGGCTTATTTGGTTTATCTGAAGTATTTTATACAGTGGTCAAACCATACAGTATACATGATGCAATTAAAGTAAAATTTAAAGATCTTTACCCCAAAAAAGAAGACCTTAAATCAGCGATACTTCCAATGATAAGGGGAACCCTAATAGGAATACCGATTGGCTTGTTACCTTGCCCACACGGTTTTATTTCATCCATGACGTCATATAAATTGGAAAAAGCCATTTCTAAGAGTCCGGACAGGTTTGGCTGCGGGGCCATAGAAGGGGTTGCCGGCCCTGAATCAGCTAATAACGCATCAGCAACAACGGGTTTGATTCCTTTGTTAGCACTGGGACTGCCGTTTACCGGTGTAATGGCGGTACTGCTGGCTGCTTTAATGGTTCATAATGTTACTCCCGGGCCACTGTTTATAAGACAGCATGCCGACCTTTTTTGGGGCGTCATTGCTAGTTTATACATAGGCCAAATAATGTTGCTTGTGTTAAATTATCCTTTGGTGGGAGCATTTGCCTCCATTGCCAAAGTACCGCCAAACATAATAATGCCTTTAATTACGGGTGTGGTATTTGTCGGCGTTTATAGCATGAACAATAGTGTATTTGACATGTATTTAACACTTCTGTTTGGTATAATCGGATTTGTATTAAGATTATTGGATTTTAAAATCATGTCGATAGTTGTAGGGTTTGTTCTTGGTAAAGTGGTGGAAAAATCCTTGAGACAGGGGCTTATTTTAGTGGACGGAAATATTGTACAAATGATTCAATTCCTTTGCCTTAATAGCCGCCAGGCATCCGGCGCTACCTCCACCAATAATAAGTATGTCCGCTTTAATATTCAGCTCTTTTGACATATCAAGTTAACCCCCAAAATATCAATTAATATACCATATTTTCCAGGATTCCCCGGTGAATCCTGCCCTCATCGAACAGGTTCTTTCGGAACGGTTATAATTTTTCTTTTGTTATAAAAATATCTATATGTCTGAAATAATATTATAAAAACAATTATAGCCAGGAATACGGCAACGACAGGCCTTTGAATCATTTGTACAATATTTCCGTCCACTAAAATAAGCCCCTGTCTCAAGGATTTTTCCACCACT
>JAMCVO010000671.1 GCA_023475715.1 Actinomycetota bacterium | reverse complement strand
ATAGCAGGAGATGTAAAATTTTTATCTTACTTATTATTTTCTAAAATCATCAATTATTTTATTAAGTTCCCTGCGATAATAGGAAAATTTTTCCCAGGTGCAATCCTGTGAAACAAAATGATCTATATGAGGAATATAACTTCCTCCTTTTAAAAGCTCTTTCACAATTGAAAGTTCAAGGTCTATTTTTTCATTCGTGGAGCCTGCAAAAAGTACCCTTTTATCGATTCCACCTATAAGCTGGAAATCCGGAAAATTTTTTCTGATGCGCAGCAGGTCATTTCCGGCAGCTCTTTCAAATGGATACATCCCCGCAACACCGGTCTCTACAATAAGCGGGATGATGTCTTCAACATATCCATCACTATCGGTTATTACAATATCTATCCCCATATCCTTTGCAAAATTAACCATAGTTTTATACCTTGGTGCTAAGAATTGCCTGAAATGTGCAGGCGATATAAGAGATCCCATTTTACCGGCCATATCTTCCCATATAAGGAGGCAGTCAATTTTTACATCAGCTGCTATGGTTCCGTAGTAGTCAAGCAAGAAATTTAAAAATGTTTCACAAATATCATCAATTAATTTCGGATCGTCGTGCATCATGATCATATATGTCGCAGGCCCCATAATCTGCCTTGGAAAACCCAGAAATCCCCCGTTTGTTCCGCCAAGCCTTATAGGAAAATCCCTGTCTTTTAGCCCTTCAGTTAAATTTTCCCAGTCAGATGGCAGCCTCTTTTTAATGCTTTCATGACTGTAATGCTGCTTATACTCGTCCCAGCTCTTCCAATCTTTTACAGGATGATCAAGCTCCATTGGCAGCGATGTTATATTAACGTCATTCTTATTTACAACCCCATATTCATCTTTGTAAATAATATGAGTTTTGGTTTTTTCTATAATTTCATGGGCAAACATCGGGCTGTAATCCACAGGAAACTTTGTAAGGTACTGATCAAGGCCAAAAACCGGCTGGACATTTAAATCACCGATCTTTTCCATCTCCGGATAAATATTTTCATTTGCCATAATGGCAATTCCATTGGAAATACTGGCAGGTACGGATTCGATCACCGGCAACCCTTCACCAAACCAGCGCCTGATGGTTCCGGCCCAATAACCAAGTTCCACCTTTGGAATTTCCACATTGCTGTAGTCACCATCGACCATCCGCATTACAGATAAAAACTTTTCCCTTGAATTCATAATTCAATTTCCTTAGAAAATGCTCTTCATTTCAGATAGCAGTAAAACATCATAACCATTTATTTTAGCATCCTGCCGCAATTTATTATCAGCAGTGATTAGAGGAGAATCCAACAATTCTGACAGAGCCACATATATTGAATCATAAATAGATTTTTTAATTTTTCTCGATATTTCAAATGATTTAAGCTGAATTGTACTGTCAGTATTTATAACAAATATAATATCGTTCAATTCGGATAAAATATCATGCATTTTTTCTAAAGGTATTTCCAGCTTAGAGGTAAAAAAATTTAATACCTCATACATTACTAAATCAGGAGAAACTATTATGATTTCATTTTTATTTACTCTTTCATAAAAATAATTTGCAATATCAAGCTCCGACTCATTTTTTGTAAAATACCATTTGATAACAACTGAAGCATCCAGGACATATTTCTTCTTTAGATTTTCACTGATAATGAATTCTTTTAAATACATTTAATTTTCTGTGACTCTTTTTTCTATTTCTTTTTCCCTATCCCCACGCATCTTTCCAAGCTGTTCGACAACATCAATCTCATGCTTGTCTGAAACCAGTTTCATTATGTCTTGCCTTGTTTTCCTTAATTTATTTATGGCATTCTTTTTTCGCTCTGCAGCAATCTCTGATTCAATAGCATTAAAATATGTGCTTGCAGCATCTATTAAAAATTGTGACCGTGTAACACCCTTTATTTTTTTATATTTGTCAATCTCTGACAAAAAATCTTCAGGAATTGAAATATTAATTTTAGACATTTGTACCACCTGCGCAAAATTTTAAGCTATGCTAATATCAAATTCATTATTTAAAATTTATCATTCAAGAGAAAATGCTGTAAGCCAGGATAAAATTTATTAGTTAATTATAAGGTTTTTCAATAAAATTGTAAACATAAAATTATCTTTAAAAAGATGTATAAATAGAGATACAATTGCAACCTTTTGATGATTTCGTAAATTATAAAAACCACCATTCTAACCTCTTACATTTTAGTATACAATGTGTTCAATGAAGCGGTTTCACTCAAGTTCTAAATTAAAAAATATAAAATTAATATTTATCTTAGAAGTTGGTGATTATTTAAATGGCAAAATACAGATGTACGGTTTGCAATTATGTGTATGATGAGGAAATGGAAGGAAAGAAATTTTCTGATTTACCTGATGATTGGAGATGTCCGGTTTGCAATGCACCCAAAACAGCTTTTGTACTATTGTCAGATGCTGAAAAAGAGCTGAAAGAAAGGACCACTGTTTCCGATATTTTAGTTGAACAGATGGTTGAGTGGGGAATAAGGTATGTTTTTGGATTACCCGGGACATCATCCCTGGGTGTTGTGGATGCTGTCAGAAAAAATCCCAAGATAAAATATATCCAGGTAAGACACGAACAAACAGCAGCATTTATGGCTTCTGCTTATGGAAAGCTTACCGGTAATGTTGCTGCTTGCCTGACTATTGCAGGACCGGGTGCGACAAATCTGGCTACAGGATTATACGATGCTAAATTGGATCATTCCCCTGTTCTTGCCCTGACGGGTTTGGTTTCAAGACAATTAATTGGCCCGGGCTCATTTCAGGAAATAGATCAGCACTCATTTTTTGAACCTATATGTGTGTTCAATAAAGTATTGATGTCGGAAGATCAGACTACAAAACTTGTAACGCTTGCAATCAAACATGCATTGATAGAAAGAGGAGTATCCCATATTAGCATACCAAATGATGTTCAGAAACTTCCTTATACAGCAAAAATACTGCCTGTTGAAGGAAGAATTCCAAATAGAGCCATATCGCCATCATCATATCTTGTAAAAAAAGCTGCATCTCTAATAGACCAGGCAGACAGACCAGTAATAATTTCAGGTTTTGGTGCATTAAAAAACGGGGAAAATTTACTTGAATTTGCTAAAAAGATAACTGCTCCTATTGTTACGACATTCAGAGGGAAGGGATTAATAAATGAAAATCATGAATTATATGCAGGCAGTCACGGTGGCATAGGTTCGACATGTGCATCAAAGCTTGTTCAGCAATCTGATTTATTGATTGTATTTGGCTGTTCATTTTCAGATATGACTCAAATCCCGGAAAAAAGGATAATTCAGGTCGATATAGATCCTCTTATGATTGCTAAAAATTATCCTGCAGCAGTTGGTTTATGGGGAAATTGTTCGGAGGTAATACCCGCTTTGATAAAAGAGGTAAAAGTAAAGAAAAATGACGAATATTTGGTTGAAATAATAAAATTAAAAAAGGAATGGCTGGATCTGCTGGAAAAAGAAGCTGATTCAACAAGCAAACCTGTAAGACCGCAATATATAATAAAAGTGCTCAATGAAAAAATATCCGATAATGCAATAATATCGTTGGATATAGGTGAGAATGGCTGGTGGTTCGGCAGAAATTTCTGGATGAAAAAAACTCAAAAAATGATTATGTCAGGCTATATCGCTTCAATGGGCAGTGGTTTACCCGGAGCTCTGGCTGCCCGGCTGATTTATCCTGATAAAGATGTTATTTACATAACCGGAGATGGTGGATTTGCAATGGTTATGGGAGATTTTTTAACAGCCGTCAAATACGAGCTGCCCGTAAAAGTTTTTCTGTTTAACAATAAACAACTTGGGATGATTATGCAGGAACAGAAAGTTGAAAGATACCCTAACTGGCAAACCGATCTTCATAATTGCGATTTTGCAGAATATGCTGAGAACTGCGGAGGTGTAGGAATAAAGGTAATGAACCCTGAGGATTTAACTGAAGCCACTGAAAAAGCTCTTTCTATAAACAAACCTGTTATTGTGGATATAAATACTGACCCAAGAAGATTTGTATAACTTATAAAAAGTATTGGCGAACCTTAAGAGTTTTTAAGATCCGCCAATAAATCAAGTTACGATATGTAAATCTTTAAAATTATTGCAATCCTATATAGCTTGCATAATCTACAGGATTGATTGTTCCATCAATGTTGAGTCTGAGGATACTGTGCATGTTCATTGTGCTTAAATCCTCAACTCCGCCATAAGCCCTTAGAGCACCTCTGTAACCTGAAGCAGCAAGCAATGAAATAGCTTCTTCAGAAAATGCATCATGCGGCCATGCAACAAAGACGCATGGTTTACCAAGTTTTACCTCAATATCGCTTTTTGACTGTTTCAGAGTTTGCTGTATTGCAGCGGCGTCAAGATCGGTAACAATTTCATGGCCCCAGGTATGGGATTGGAATTCAAATCCGGATTTACTCATAGCCTGGATTTCCGGCCAGATAAGCATTGGACGCTCAGGTATACCACTAACGCCAGCATCAAATTCATTGATCCTTCTTGTTGCTTCATTATCACCAATAAGACCAGTTATAAGAAATACAGTAAATTTAAAACCATATTTTTTTGCGAGAGGAAAAGCATTGGTATAGAGGCTCTGGTAACCGTCATCCATTGAAATAATAATCGGTTTTGCCGGCAATGCTTTACCCTTATCAAAATATGCCAGTACATCCATAAGTGTGACTGTTCTATAACCGTAAGATTTGAGTGTACTTAAAAGGTACTCGAAAGCTGCAGAGCTGAGTTCATATTTTCCTGATGGATTGGGTTCAACACCATGCATCGCAAGTATGGGAAGCCTTGTCTTGCTTACCTGGACTGTTGGCAGTCCAGCTCCGGGATCAAGCTGTCCTGCTTTAATACCTGCAGAGGCGCATATATTCTTGAATTCCTGAGAATTTGCAAAGCCTGCAAGAACAAACTGCCTTGACTGGCCTGCGTTCAATAAATTAACCCAGCTGTCAAATCCTGCTGCATCAGGCTCTCTGTTATAACAGGTCCTGAATAAGATTGTTGCAAATTCTTCATTGCTTTTATTCTTTGCAGTGAATTCAGCACTGAAGATAATGCTGCTTGCAAATTGTGCACCGGTAATTTTCTTTGCAGCCAGTTGGCTGACCCAGCTATTTAAACCTGCAGCATCCGGCTGCCTTTCAAGGGCATTGGCATAAAACCTTGTTACGAATTCTTCAACTTTTGTATTTGCAGCTGCAAACAATGGTGTGATACTGAGGCTCAAGACAAGCGCTGACACCACTACAAAAACAATAAGCAATTTTGAGAACTTACTTTTTCTAAGCATATTTCCTTCCTTTATTTTAGCTAATCTTTTGTTAAATTAGTTTTCACAAGCTAATGGAGGAAATTATATCAAAATAAATCCTATTAAAATAGTAATGTATATTTATAATTTAATTCATAAAAATTCCCGTATAATCATTGAATTTAATTAAAAGAAATTGTTTCTAATTATAAAATTAATACAACTTTAAAAAATTAATCTTGCCCAGAAGTATTGAAATAAGTATGAGGTTATATACAGAATGCAGAAAAATCACAGTAAAAATGGATTTTGTTTTTTCATATATGTAAGCCAGCAGCCAGCCAATTATCATAATTGGTATGAAACTGTATAGCTCAAGATGAGCCAAAGAAAATAAAAAAGAGGATAGAAATAAGGCAGCCAGCACACCGAAGCTCTTTTTAAAGGCAGGATATAGAAATCCCCTGAAATAGATTTCTTCGCAAAAAGGTGCCACTACTGCAGTAACAATAATCAATATATTGCTTGAAATATTCCTGTTGGCAACCAGTTCGTCTATTTTGCTGGGAGGTGCTTCGATTCCAAAAATTGATTTCAAAGCAAGAACATAAAGAAAGCTTATTAGAAAGATAAAAAGCAGTGAAATAAATGTATACCAGATTGTCTTTAATATGCTGTAATATCTAAAACCCAGATCCCTTATTGATGCACCGCGCCAGTAAATTGCAAAAAACCAGACAACACCGAGCATCAGAAGGGCTTGTATAGCATAAAAGATGGAAAAGCTTAAATTGCCTATATTTGAAATATTGAGGTTGATAAGCTGTTTTTCATTCAATACACTTAGGAGTTTCTGGCTGATAAAATAAATCCCAATAAGAATAGCGATTAAGAAGATTATTGAAATCAGGCTGTCCAGTGAATTCCATTTAATATTAGGTTCCTGCTGCACATATCGCATGACAGACTGGTCCTGTGTTTTGTCATTATTTTGCCTGCCGTAATTGCTGCTGCTATAACTGCCGTCTGCGGATTTGCCGTATTTACCGGGTTTGCTGTGTTGTGGAGAGGATGAATTCCGCCTGTTTCTTTTGAATAGATCCATATCATTTAAACCCATTTCAATTTAGAATTATATCAATTTAGACTTATATCAATCTTTAGATTCGATCATCTTTTTAAAATCTTCTTCTGAAATTGTCATGATTTTATATTTTTGCGCATCGTCAAGCTTGCTGCCAGGATCTTCTCCGACCAGCACCATGTCTGTATTTTTGCTGACACTTGTAACTACCCTGCCCCCGAATTTTTCAATAATTTCCTTTGCTTCATCGCGGGTGAAGGAGGATAGTTTCCCGGTTAAAACAAATATTTTTCCTGTAAAAGCTGCCTTTTTGGATATATTTTTAATTTTTGAGTCAAAATTAACCTTAGCCGCTCTAAGTTTTTCGATAATTTTGAGGTTTTGATCCTGCTTGAAGAAAGTGGTAATACTTTCTGCAATACGAGGTCCAATCTCGTATATATTGCTTAAGTCTTCAAACGAAGCCTGAATAAGATTATCAAGATTTTTATAGTTTGAAGATAGAACATCTGCAATGTGAGAGCCTACGAATCTTATTCCCATCGCAAAGAGGAGGCGGTCAAGAGGTCTGGATTTACTGGCATCAATAGCGGTGAGCAGGTTATTGGTGGATTTTTCTTTAAAGTTTTCTATCTTAATAATATCTTCATATTTAAGATAATAAATATCTGCCGAATCCTTTATTATTTTCTTGTTCAGGAGTTTTTCCACAATTGCAGGGCCCAGGCCGTCTATATCCATAGCTCCTTTTGATGCAAAATGGACGATCCTTTCGAACTGCTGAGCGGGACAGGCCAGTGAGGTACACCTGACTGCAACTTCACCTGCCAGTCTTTCCGCATCCGATCCGCAAACAGGACATCTGGCTGGCATTTTAAATTCCCTCTCCGTACCATTGCGGCGATCTTTTATCGACATTATAATTTCAGGTATTACTTCTCCCGCCTTATGAACCAGAACCCAGTCTCCTATCCTGATATCCTTGCGCTTCAACTCATCTTCATTGTGCAGTGTTGCATGAGAAACTGTTGATCCTGATATGCGGACAGGCTGCAGGACTGCAACCGGGGTGAGAGTGCCTGTGCGGCCAACATTTATGGTGATGTCAAGAACTTTTGTTGTCTGCTGTTCAGGCGGATATTTAAATGCGGCTGCCCAACGGGGATTTTTTGATGTCTGGCCCAGGCGCTGCTGAAGAGCAAACTTATTGACTTTTATCACAATACCATCGGTTTCATATTGCAGGTCCCGGCGTTTATTGCGCCAGCTCTCAATATATTCCTTTATCTGTTCGAATCCTGTTGCTTTTCTTATATTAGGATTTACTCTTAAGCCAACATTTTTGAGAAATGAAAGTAGTTCAAGCTGATTATCTATATTGAGGTTGAGGTTGGTTGCAGCGCCATAAAGAAATATGTTCAGTTTTCTTTTAGCAGTCATTTTAGGATCAATCTGACGGAGCGAGCCCGCAGCAGCATTGCGTGGATTGGCAAATGTCACCAATCCCTCTTCTTCACGCTGCATATTTATTTTCGCAAACTCATCCTTTGCAAGATAAACTTCACCCCGGACCTCAAGTCGGTGTGGGATGGGAGTAAGGTTTATTGGGTTTATATCACTTTTGGGATTATCCTGCAGGATTTGCGGCTTTAAGAGCTTTAAGGGTATGGTTTTTATAGTTCTTAAATTCTGGGTGATATCTTCGCCAATTATTCCATCCCCACGGGTAGCTCCGCTTATAAAACGCCCATCTTCATAAACAAGCGACACTGCGGAACCGTCAATTTTAAGCTCACATACAAATTCAACCTCATCTTCTGACAAGTTCAAATCCTTATAAATCCTATCAAGAAAATCCTTTAGCTCATCATAGTCGAATGCATCCTGCAGGCTCAGCATTTTTTCACCATGCTCAACCGTTTTAAAACCACCCTCGAGAGTGGCGCCAATGCGCTGGGTAGGCGAATCATCAGTAATAAATTCGGGGAATTTTCCCTCCAGAGTTTGAAGATTTTTCATTAATTTATCGTAATCAGCATCGCTGATAATGGGGGCATCTTTAATATAGTAGTAATAATTGTGCTTATTTAGTTCTTCTTTGAGTTCATCTGTAAGGCTTTTGGCATCTTTTCTATCAGTAACTTTATTTGTGTCAACAGCCAGCAACTTCTCTAATATTTTATTCTCTTCCATCTAAATCTTTTTAGCCTCTTCAATAACCTTTATATAAATTTCTTCTTTTAACCTAAAGCCTGATTCTACAAGTTCATTTAAGATGTTTAAAAAGTCATCAAAGGTAATCTCTTTTAACTTTAAATTTTTTAAAATAACATATAAGGTACCTTTTGGAATAAGTCCCATTATTCTGGCAGCAGAACGTCCTAATGTTTCATCAATTAATACTTCATCTATTTTCAATTTCTTAGCCAGCGATAAAGTTGATAATTCTCCAAGTTCAAGTTCCAAGCTTGTTTCTACCAGTTTTTCAACTTTCATTACTTCAATAAAACCTTCCTCTATCTCTCTTTCTATCAATAATGCATCTGGTTTTTTTAATTTTTTACCTTCATCAACTATTTCTATTTTTACTTCTTGCGAAATAATAATCTTGTCAAATAAAGACTTTAAAAGACTGTATTTTTTAATTTTAGCAAGATAAATAAGTGGAGTTGTGTTGGATACTATTTTACTCATTTGCTGCCTTCAAATCATCTCTTAAATCCTCAATGGTATAAGGGAAGTAAGTTTTTCTCTTTTTAGATTCTTCTATTACTTCCCAAAGAGACAACTTGGAAATTTTTGCAACCTGTCTTAGGGTTAATTTTCCTTCCTGATATTCTTTTAAAGATTTTTTTATAAGCCAATCCTTTGCAGACTGCTCAAGAAATCTTCTCAAGACTGTAGATCTATCCATTCCTTCCTTTTCAGCTATTTCATCTATTAACTTTGCAAGATTATCATTAACTCTTGTAGTTATTGTAACCGGCATTTTGTACCTCCGTATTAAACTTATTCATTTTAATATAAAAATATAACAAATCGAATTTTAAAAAGCAAATTAGTATAAATTTGAAAAGTTGCATGAAACTCAAATTAGTAATTATTGATAGTCTTTATTTAAAAAATATCTTTCAGTTTCATTTTCAGGCCGCTAAAAATATATGAAGCTGCAACCTCATTTTTTTTATACGTCTCATTTTTAACAATATCATTCTGCTCAAAAAAATATATTGTAATTTCTCTGTTTAAAGGATTGACAATCCAGTATTCGTTTACTCCTGTAGACATGTATAAATCAAGTTTTTTTATAGTATCTTTGCTTCGTGTTGATTCAGAAATAATTTCAACAACCAGTGCAGGAGTACCAACATAATAATCTTTCTCGTTCATGTATTCTTCAAGATCACAGATAACTGCAATGTCCGGCTCTACGACATTTATATTATCAGGACTTCTTTTTAGTGTTATATCAAACAGCGCAAGCATAGGCTTGCATTTCTTACCTTTAAACCAGTTATAAAATATGATGTACATTTCTCCAAGTATCTTCTGGTGAGTAATTTTTGGAGATGAAAGAAGATATACTTCACCATCAATATACTCATATCTTTTTTCATTGCCTTCGGTTAGCGCAAGAAATTCTTCATACGAAACTGTCACCGGTGCATCATCAAATGCTTCTGCCCTTTCTCTTATCAGACCATCGTAATTAACTTTTGTATTATTTCTCTGATATTCTTCATATGCGCAAAGAGTGGCAACTTTCCTGCCATTACTGGTAATTATTATCTTTTCTTTCGTACATGCTCTTAAGTATTTCCCAAGATTATTTTTAAGGTCTGTAGCATTTACTATCACCATTGCTCCTTTTTTATAATTAGTCATTATGGCTAAATTAGCTAATGTTATTGTATATTTCTGGTTTGGAAAGTCAAGATTTAATATATCATAACCTGCTTTTCCGATTTATTTACAAGGTAAAAAGCAAGCAAACTTTAATTTGTAATTACTATTTGGCATATTTAGCTCTCAACTTTTTAAATACTTCCTTGCCATCCAGCAAAGGAATTTCCTGTACAACTTGTGCTTCAGCTTCAGCAAGCTTTTTGTAAATCTCTACTAAAGCCATTTGACGCTCATAGGTATCAATGCTCATTATAACTAAATCACCATAACCATTCTTAGTTATAAAAATTGGTTCCTGCTGTTTATGACAAATTTCAGAAATTTCATTTGTATTTCTTAAATCCGTTATTGGTCTGATCTTCGGCATTTTAATCACCTCTCTTTTTATTATGTCTATAAAGGAATTAAAATCTTAACATCTGTGGAATTCTTAGAAATAAAATTCTGACAGTGAAAAATATTATAAATTCAAGAAATAGTGCCGATAGTAATAAAAAATAATTTAATATAAATATAAAATAGTGATATTATTTTGAAGCATATAAATCTATTATACGTAGGAGACAAAATGAGAAGAATAAAAAACAAAACTTTAAGATATTTAGGAATCGCTCTCATTGTCATCGGTATTATTATTATCGCTTATCCTTCTTATACCAATTTTGTCATGAAAAGAAGAGAGTCAGATGTTTTAAATTCCTGGGAAAATCAGATTGGTTTAAGCAAAACCGCACAGTCAACCGCTCAGACAACTACTGATACATTGACGGGAAATGACACCCAGTCAACCGATCGGTCCGGAAATACAATCCAGTCTCAAGCCACTCAATCCAGTGACCAATCCCAATCAGGTGAAACCGGTGCATCAGTAGGACCATTTGATCTATCGACGCAGGTAATACCGGGAGCTACCTTTAAAATAACCATACCTAAAATAAATTCATCATGGGTAGGATATGAAGGCACCAATATCCCATCTCTTAAAAGAGGTCCCGGGCACTATATAGGAACTGCTGATCCCGGCGAGCTTGGAACTTGTGTAATTGCCGGACACAGGACAACTTACGGTGCACCTTTTAATAGAGTGGACGAGCTTGTAAATGGGGATCAGATAATCATAGAGACAATGGATGGAAGACAATTTATCTATCTTGTGACCGGCAAAATGGAAGTGTTGCCAAATGATCTGAGCGCAATTAAACCGACAGAGTATGCTTCCCTTATTTTAACTACCTGTACTCCAAAATATTACGCAAAAAGAAGGCTTTTGATATTTGCCAGACTAGCCGAATAGTGCCTGTTTGCTTTTCTTGTTCCTAATAATCTGATATAATAATTAAAACGTACGTTGAAACGTTAATTAAAAATTACAAAATTTTGTAATTTTATATTGAGTATTATTTTAAATAAAGGTGAATAAGGCTATGGAAAAAATAATTGGCATTACAGAAGCAAGGACAAATATTAAAAATCTGGTTGATAAGGTTTCAGAGCAAAATGAAACTTATATCATAGCAAGGGATAGTAAGCCGCAGGCCGTAATAATATCTTATAATGAATACATCAGAAACAGGGCAATGATAGAAGAGAGCAGGAAGTTGAGGTTTGAAAAGGTACTGGAAGAAACCAGGAATCAATTTTCACAATGGCTTAAAAAAAGAGGATATGACATCGAAAAGCTGTCGGAAGAAGAAATTGAAGGGATCATAGCCGGTGAATAAAAAAACTGTTGTTGTTCTGGATACCAATATTTTCATATCTGCTGTTTTATTTAAGGGAACTCCTCTTGAAATCCTTCAACTTTGCATCTCAAAAAATGAAATAGATATTGCAATTTCACCTGAGTTACTGGCAGAGCTTATAGGAAAGCTGAAGTATAAATTCGGTATAAAAAACCAAACTCTTGAAAGCCTTAAAGTTGAGTTGGAAAGCAGCATGCTTTATATACTGCCTGAATATACAACTCAAATTTGCAGGGATGCTTCCGATAATAAAATAATTGATCTGGCAATTTGTGCCGGAGCTGAGTTTATCATAACCGGGGATAAGGATCTGCTCGAAATCAAAACTTATAAGGGAATTAAAATCTTAACATCTGTGGAATTTTTAAAAATAAAATTCTGATAGTTTTAACAACAATTGAGTAATAATAAAAATTCCCGTATAATAAGCTTATTATGTGACAGTAATCACATAATATAAACTTATTTTGTGAAGGTAACTATTATGGAACGTTTAATAATTAAGGATCTACTAATATGGAAAAACAGCAGGTATAGAAAACCGCTAATTAAGCTCGTTCTGTAATAAATATTTGAGTAAGATCCAGATATAAAAATTTATAAATGGTAAAGAAATCAATCCGCTAATTTATCCTGTATAATATTTATGAAATTCTCAATATCAACGATCCTGTTTTTAAAGATATCATAAACAATTTCATAGTCCAGTTCTTCATAATCATGTGTAATTATATTCCTGAATTTTGCCATTTTTATCATTTTTTGCATTAAATCTTTATCAATCAGTTTTGCTTCATTTAAAATAATAAAACATTCCGTAAATGTTGCAGGTCTTCTAAGTTTTTTATATGAAATCAATGCTTCTGCTAAATCCAGCACTGATTGAACCAATAGATACAAATACCTTTCGATTGCACCTCTTAAAGTCAAATCATTTATTATTTGTTCATAGGTGTGTTTATGATAACCCTGTAAAATATTCAGATATTTTTTTATCTTGCTTATACCTTTTTCAATTACTGCTAAACCTGTCATCTTAAGTACCTGTTAAGCTATATTTTCTTAATGAATCACGGAAATCGAAAAATTCATTTATAATCTTTGGTTCAATGATTACCCGGTAAGGTTCGACCTCATAAATTATTCTTCCATCACTGATTATCGAATATTTTAACTCCGGCAGGTCCAAATGGTTAATGACTATGGTATCTATGTTTTCTGTTTTTAAATACAGGCTTATCTGTGCTGCAATTTCAAGCGATATCTGAAATGCTTCGACTTTCTTTTTATCAATATAAAATGCAAAATCATAATCCGATAAGCCAGTATAGTTATTTTCCAGCTGCGTGGCAGCTTTGGACCCGAAAAGATATACGAGCTTTAAGCTGTCAAATTGCTTGAATATTTTTATTAATCCTGTTATTTTTTTATCATCCATTATTTTTAAATCCTAAACATCCAGCATTACCACATTAATATATTTCAGTCAATAAACCAACTATGATAAAGTAATTATAATTTTTTCTTATAGTATTGTATATAAAAAAATACGATGGTATCAAGACCGGTATAATAATTAAAACTTTCTGATATTATTCTACCAGGTATAATTGCTATTTCATAAAATTTCCTTCTTAATGGTCCAATACTTCATGGGGCAATTTTCTTTCTTGGTATGGTTTTGTTTCTTTTTAATACTGGTATTATTGGAGTATATCTTATTCACCAGAGGTTGTGCAAAGTGTGCATCAGGGTAATGTATTTACTACCTGCCCTCTAATAGAAGAGCATCAAAATTTATACCTTCAGCTCTTGCTATATTCAAGTCCCGGTGGGTTCAGCCTATATACAGAAAAAGATAAACATAGATTGCTTTACATCAAGCGATTTAAAGAACTGGAATTTAAATAAGATATTTGCTCGAATTTATATGTTTTAAATAATTTAAATATTTATTTTCATTGACTCGATTTTTTTAAAACGTAACAACAATTGAGTAATAATAAAAATTCCCGTATAATAAGCTTATTATGTGATAGCAATCACATAATATAAACTTATCTTGTGAAGGTGACTATTATGGAACGTTTAATAATTAAGGATCTGCTAATATGGAAAAACAGCAGGTATAGAAAACCGCTAATTCTAAAAGGTGTACGTCAGGTGGGTAAAACATGGCTGCTCAAGGAATTTGGAATGCGGTATTATGACGATATAGCCTATTTCAATTTTG
>JAMCVO010000264.1 GCA_023475715.1 Actinomycetota bacterium | reverse complement strand
TCAGCCCAAAATATTTTACTTCTGACAACATAAAGGTATTTAATAAACCTGAAATAATGACTTTTGGAGATACCGGCGTAGAATTCTTTTTTATACCATATCTGCCGGGCAAATCAATGGGAGAGGTCATTGCCGATTATAAAGCAAGCTGCAAAGACGCGTTTTCAAAGATCTGGGTTCTGATTGGACACGGTGATTATCTTTCCGGTATGCGGGAATTAAATACTTATGAATCGGGAATATACATGCCGCTGAGCAGGTCTGATATAGAGTTTTACGAACCTGCTAAAGTCATACTTGGGCATATACATAAAAAAATGGATCTCGGTAAAGTTCATTATACAGGTTCACCCTGCGGAATGGATATTAATGAAACAGGGAAAAAAAGCTTTTTGATCTTGGATTCAAACAACCTGGACATTACCTCAAAAACAATTGACACAGATTACATATTCTTTAATGAGACCCTGATTGCGCTTCCAACTTCAAACGAGTTTGAAGATTTGAAGAATAAGGTTATAGATTTAATTAAGACGTGGGAACTCAGTAAAAATGAAATACCTAAAGCAAGAATTCGCTTAAAAATAAAAGGCTATACATCAGACAAAAAAAATCTTGACTCTGTTCTAAAAGAAACACTATCAATGTTTACTTTTTATAATAATGAAGGACCTGATACGACAGAAGTCTTGTTATTTAATGATCCTGAAAGAATAGGTATAGTTGAGAGAGTAAAAGAAAGAATAAATAAACTGGATGAAAATTCCGGGTATTCTTTAGCAAAAAAAGATAACATATTGGAGCAAGCTCTTAATATTATGCTTAAGGAATAGAAAAAGTATATGGGAATTAGGATTGAAAAAATAAGTGTAAAAAATCTGGGGCCGATACAGAGTTTTTCCGAAAAATTTGGCCTGCTAAATCTCATTTACAGCAAAAACGAACGCGGAAAGACATTTTTAACTGAATTTATCATACGCTCGCTTTTTAAAAACATAAATATAAAGAGGTGGAATTTAAGGGAGGGGGGTAGTGGAAAGGTCCTGGTCAGCGGGCTTGGCAGCTTAACAAACAAAAACATAGATAAAAATGTAGACAAAAATACTGAATCTGTTGAATTTTCGCCGGCTTCACGTAAAAAGCTGGAAGATTACTGGGAAAAAGATGATACAGGATTACCGGCTTCAATGGTCAAATTGCTGGTATTAAAGGGAGGAGAGGCATCAATAGAAAATACTGAAGAGGGAATTGACAAGAGTTTAGTTAGGGAAATATTTTCAGGTATAAGCCTTCTTGACAAAATAGACAGCGATAATAGTATTTCAAAAACTGTAAAATCTGCCCAACTCCTAAATGGCAGTATAGATATAAAGGATACAGGCGAAGGCAAAAATTACAGGGAATTGAAAAAAGAAATTGAACAGATTGACGGATTGTTTGCAGAAATAGAATCAAAATATACCAGAGGTATTTTGGAATCTTTAAAGGCGCAGCAAGCGGCTTTAAAAGAGCATCTGGAAAAACTGTATAAAGCAAAATGCCATCAAGCTTATCTAACTTCAGAAAAAATAAAAGAGATAAGCGAAAGGCTCAAACAAATTCCCGAAGAAAAAATAAATGAACTGTCAACTGATATTGTCCTCCATGAAGGTAAAAAAAATGATTTTATGGCCAATAACAATATGCTTAAGCAGTTGGAGGCTGGCTGCAGGAATTTTGAATGGCTGCAGGAAGCACTGCCGGTATATGAAAAATTTACTTCAAACTCTATTAAAAAACCAAAAATAATAATTCCTGTTTTATCTGGTGTTTTTGCGGTGGCAACGATAGCTTTTATTTTGCTTGCAATGCTATTTGGAGCGGGAAGAGCCATGCTCCCGATTGCTGCAGTCACATCTTTTCTGGTATTTCTTGGTTTAATTATATTCTATATCATACGCCTCTTTAAATATTCAAAATATACCGGGTCTAATGAAGAATTAAACAAAATTAAAAAAGAATATAAAAATAGGATGGGCATAGAACTTACCGATGTTGTCACTTTAAGAGTAGAGCTGAATAGACAAAAAGAGTCTTATGATAAGGCAAAATTTTTAAAAGGTCAGCTTGACATGCTGCAAAGTGAAAACGAAAAAAATAATTTTTCAATTCAACAAAAATTTTCAAGTCTTACAGGTGAGCAAATCAAAGAAGAAGATTGGCATTTAATTCTGAATAAAAAAATTACAGAAAGCAGGAATTTAAAGGCTGACAAAGAAGATCTTCAGTTTCGATTGGTTGAGTTAAAGGTCAGCGAAGCAGAGTATTTGCTTCATCAGGGGGATGTACAGGGGAAATTTAGCTGTGAAGAATTCGAAGAAGTCCAGGCAAATTATGATGAGATTAGTGCAAAGATTTTAGATAAGGAACAGGATATCAGTAATTTAAAATATGCTGTTTGTAATGAGACAAAAGATGACCCGAGTATTGATTGGGAACAGCTCTTTGAAAATCTAAAGAAAAAAAGACTTCAAAAACAAAATGATTTAAATGTTCTGGAAGCTAAAATAACTGCAGGAATTATCGTTCATGATATAATCTCTCAACTGAGGCAGGAAGAAGACTTAAAAATACTTCAGGGACTGCAATCAGAGGTGGTTTTAAAACCATTAAAAGACATAACGCATCCAATGAA
>JAMCVO010000038.1:734-2674 GCA_023475715.1 Actinomycetota bacterium | reverse complement strand
CATATGGATATTTTATTTTCCGTCTTTCCTATGTTTTTCACATGGGAATATCGCCCTGAATCACAAATGCAAAACCAATAAACCCGATTGCAGCCCTGTCTCTTCTGCATAAAACCTGCTGGATCGATTTTTAAATCAATTATTCTGTACTGGAATTTTTACGTTGCAAATCAAGAAAATAATTATTAATTATTTTTTTATATTCCTCCGGAATATTTTCTTTAATATAAGATTTTTCAGATTTCTTTTGAGAATCTTCTATCAGTTTGTAGAACGACGTTTCTGGATCCTTATTCTGCAGAATATACTGATTTGAAAATTCTTCTTCATCTTTTAAATTAATTTTATCCTTTGCTGTTTTCATGTTCTGTTTTTCCCAGTTGAGAGAATTCGAATTCTTATCTCCATCAGGATTTTTTTCACTGCCGGCTGTCGATTTTTTATTCTTTGAATTATCATTCTTACCCGGAAGATTTTTTTCATCTTTATTATTTTCATTATCCTGCCCGCTGTTACTTTTTGTTTTCACATCGTTATTATTCTCTCCGGCATTTTTGTCCTGATTATTTTGCTCTTCCAGTTCCCTGACAGTTTTTTCGCCCTTACCATCATTCATTTCTTTTTGTGATTCTTTATTATTTTCATCATTATTTAGTTTTGAGGAATCAACATCTGAAGAACTTTTTTCGCTTTTTTTCTTTTTTGCAGCATCATTTTTCATATCTTCATCCAGCTCATCAGAAAATTCTCCCTGATTCCGCAAAGAATCCAGTAAAAACTGCTTTTCTTTTTCATTGGTAGTATTATTCAATCTCTTCTGCATATTAGCCTTATTTTCAGAGAGGATTTTTTCCATCTTTTTATAATCCCCTTCTTTCATCGCTTTTTCAAATTCTTTTGCCAGTTCTTTATCGAGAGGAATAAGCATCTGAGATATTTCTTTATTTGACTTATTATCAAAAATACTCTGCTTCTTTTGAATCTTTTTAAAAGATCCCTTTCTGGCAAAATCAGTTGAATTAAAATAACCACTTTTTGGTATATAGGTAAATAATGGAATAGCTATAAAAAAAATGATGCCAGAAATAAAAATAAGTTTCATAAATTGTTTATATGGATATTTTATTTTCCGTCTTTCTGAGATTAAAAGTTCTGCTTTTTCAAGAATTTTTTCATCGAATAATTTGTCGCAATTTCTATCTATACATAACAATGCTGCACTGAGAACATTTTCTATCTTGAGATGTCTGTCTATCCATATCGCAGCTCTTTTCAAATCTATTCTCTGTATATAACCGGTTATTACTCCTGGAACGAACGACAATAGAATTATTGATAGCCAGCTATATTGATTGAGATTTTGATTGCCGATAACGACCAGTATAAACAAAACGATACCTGCAATTATTCCTGTAATACATGAAATTATCAATGCCCAGGTTATTATTATTATCATGTTTAATTTGAATTTTATAAGTGAAATATAATTAATAATAATTTTTACCTGTTTTTCATTCATCATTGAACTCCATACGATTTACCTGTTAAAAAAATGCTGTATGATTAATGATATCAAAAAAAATAATATAGTACATAAAGCCTGTATAAACAAATGAAAAATATAATTCACTGAATTATCATTTAGTAATATTGTACCTGTTAAATAAAAAGGGTTTATATCCTGTATTAAAAAAGATAATGTACTCCATACAACGACAAGAATTTTAGGCAAAGAATAATCTTCCGTATAATAAAGGTTTGAACCGGTAAAACTGATTATCGTCACTGATAATATATTAATCAAAAGTAATGGTAATATTTTTAATAACTGGAAAATTTCTACTCCCCAAACTATATTCAGAAAAATAAATAGTGGAGAAATAAATAGAATATGAAGCAGAGCAATGATTGATATTGATAAAATTTTTGCTGTCACTATT
>JAMCVO010000038.1:0-724 GCA_023475715.1 Actinomycetota bacterium | reverse complement strand
AAAAATTATGGACAAAAAAATAATTAAATAAAATACAATATCAGGTTTAAGAAATAGATAAGTACCGGCAAATGACAATAAACAGAGAGTTATTGCTATACCGATGATTCCATATTTATTTCTCCAGTTTAATAATTCTCCAAGCATTATTGCTATCATAAATCAAAATCCCTACCAAGCACAAATAGATTTAATGTATTTTTTATCTTCCCGGTTTCAATACGCCAGAAATCATTATTGTAACCAGTTCTACAGGCAATTAATTTTTCACCGGGTTTAAGAGCCATAATATCTTTTATCCAGTCTTCATTCATGCTAAACCATTCCGGATTTTTTTTCTGTTTTTTGTCTCCGTTATTAAGCATACCCCATTCCTTGCCATCATAATACATTATTTCAATATTATTCTTCAAGTATTCGTTTATTACTTCTTTAACATCTATATTGTTTACATTTATCCAGCCTGTGAGATTTATCTTACCTATCCCGGCATTTCTTACCGTAAAATTTGTATAGAGACTATTATGAATTATTATTGTTGATTCTGTATTATTAAGACTCAGGAATCCTTTTTCTACTGCCCCATAATTAAAATTCAGTTTATAATATTTATTATCTTCTTTAGAAGCATTATTGTCTGTAATTGATTTTCCTATAGATATAATTGTATTATTAATTATACTGCCAGTCTCTGGATAAATGTAAACAATATAGATGTTAAAGA
>JAMCVO010000683.1 GCA_023475715.1 Actinomycetota bacterium | reverse complement strand
ATTCTTTATATTTTAGAGTTAAAAAAAGAAATTAATAATTTTGAAAATTTGGACAATGAAGTTGAAACAAAGAAAAAGGATTTTGAAATAATAAGAGAAGCTTTAAAAAAAAATGCCATAGAATTATCTGAAATGAGAAAGAAAATAATAAAAACTCTCGAAGATGATATAAGATTGGAACTTGAAGATTTAAATTTAAAAACTGCAGAATTTAAGATCAATAATGAATACATTGCCGCAGAAAATAATTCTATGGCCTTGGGATTAAATGACCGAATTGTAAGGTTTGACCAGAGCGGCATCGATTCAATCGAATTTTTAATTTCACTTAACCTCGGAGAAAGTGTAAAACCATTAAGGAAAATTGCATCAGGTGGTGAAATTTCCAGAATAATGCTTGCATTAAAATCTATAATAAGCGGTATGGATAACATCAGCATGATGGTTTTTGATGAGATTGATACAGGAATTGGCGGAGCTACAGCAATAGTCGTAGGAAAAAAATTACACAAAATTTCAAAGAACTGTCAGATTATTTGCATAACACATCTACCGCAAATTGCAGCTTTTTCAGACCATCATTATTTCATAGATAAGTTTGTGGAAAGTGGCAGGACAAAAATCAAAATTATCAAGCTTGACAACAGCAATAAAGTTAAGGAATTATCGAGAATGCTTAGCGGAATGGAAGAAAGCAGTATTTCTATTATGCATGCAGAGGAACTCCTGGAACAAACAAAAAGAATTAAAAAAGATTTAATGGAGGAAAAAATAAAAATTGGAAACTAAGTTCATTTTTATAACCGGAGGAGTGCTTTCATCCCTGGGAAAGGGAATATGTGCAGCATCACTGGGAAGACTGTTAAAATCAAGGGGTTTTTCGGTTACCATTCAAAAATTTGATCCTTATATAAATATTGATCCAGGTACCATGAATCCATTTCAGCATGGCGAAGTTTTTGTAACTGATGATGGTGGAGAAACTGATCTGGATCTTGGGCATTATGAAAGATTCATTGATGAAAACCTTTCCAAATATAACAATTTTACGAGTGGAAAAATCTATAAGAATGTAATAGATAAAGAACGAAAAGGCGATTATCTTGGTGCCACGGTGCAGGTTATCCCTCACGTAACAGACGAGATTAAAAGCAGTATCAAAAAAACACTTGAAACAAAAAAAGTTGATATAGTAATAACAGAAATAGGCGGTACCGTCGGTGATATCGAAAGCTTGCCTTTTCTGGAAGCTATAAGACAATTTAAAAAAGATATTGGAAAAGAAAATGTACTTTATATTCATGTTACATATGTTCCGTTTTTAAGGACTACTACCGAAGAACTTAAGACAAAACCAACACAGCACAGTGTGAAGGAACTTAGAAGTATTGGCATACAACCTGATGTGATTGTTTGCAGAAGCGAGCTAAAGCTTAATGAAGATTTAAAAAATAAAATAAGTCTTTTCTGTGATATAGAGCAGGAAGCAATAATAGATGCGATTGATGTGAAGCATATTTACGAAGTTCCGCTTAACCTGCAGAAAGAAGGGTTTGATTCGATTGTGATGTATAAGTTAAATCTGAAGTATAGGGTTTCTGACATACAGGAATGGAAAAATCTGGTCGAGGTGATAAACAACCTGGAAGGGAAAGTCAGGATCGGAATAGTTGGCAAGTATACGGGCCTAAAAGATGCATATCTTAGCGTAGTAGAGGCACTAAACCATGGCGGGTATTTCTGCAAGAGGAACATAGAATTGAAATGGATAAGTTCCGAAGAACTCGATGATCTTGAAAAATGCGGAAAGATTTTAAAGAATGTGGACGGGCTGCTTGTACCCGGAGGCTTTGGAATAAGAGGTATAAATGGAAAAATTAATGCTATAAGATATGCAAGGGAAAACAGGATTCCTTATTTTGGAATTTGCCTTGGAATGCAATGTGCGGTTATCGAGTTTTCGAGAAATGTCCTTGGTCTTACAGATTCAAACAGTTCAGAATTTGACAAAGAGACAAAAAATCCGGTCATAGACCTGATGCTTGAGCAAAAAAATATAAATGATATTGGTGGAACAATGAGACTTGGAAGCTATCCTTGCAAACTAAATCAAAATTCAAATGCCGGCAGAGCATATCAGAAGGAGCTTATTAACGAAAGGCACAGACATAGATATGAGCTTAATAATGATTTCAGGCAAGCTCTTGAAGCTGCAGGAATGAGTGTTACTGGAATTTATCCTGAAAAGAATCTTGCGGAGATAATTGAAATAAAAAATCACCCCTGGTTTGTAGGGGTGCAGTTTCATCCCGAATTTAGATCAAGGCCTGACAGACCTCATCCGTTGTTTCGGGAATTTGTAAGCGCCTCAATAAAAAATTCTAAAAAATAATAAATTCTAAAAATTAAAAAGGAGAAGATGAAGACTAAGATAAAGAACATTATTATTGGATTAAATTCGGCATTACTTATTATAATTATGTTATTTTCTCCTTTTGTTTTTTTAGTTTATAATTTCAATTTTTATAACAAACTATATGAGAAGAATGGTGTATACGATGTACTTGACCGCAGTGATGTTGCAAAACTGACCCAGCAGGTCTTTGAATTTTTTAAATCCGGGAAAGAATTTGAGAGCTTTAAATTAAAGACAAATTATAATTATTTTAATGATGATGAGAAAAGTCATCTTCTGGATGTTAAAATTATTATAAATAATATATTAATTTTATTTTATTGCAGTCTTGCGGTATTTTTAATATTGATTTTAATCCTTTATCTGGTAACTAAAAAAAATTATAAATTTCTGCGTCCTGTCAGTCTGATATTTTTAATATCATCTTCTGTTTTTATATTTTTTATTTTGTTATTATATTTTTTTGCGAGCAATTTCACCGAACTTTTTGAAAATTTTCATCTTATTTTCTTCCCGCAGGGAAATTGGGCTTTTCCGGAGGGATCACTTATGATAACTATGCTTCCTTTCGGATTTTTTTATGATTTTTTCTTTAAACTGATTTCAACTTCGCTTATTATAGCTTTGGTATTGTTTGCATGTGGAATAACGGGAGTAATTGTTACAAAAAAGATAAATAATAAATTAAAATAATTCAGATAAATAAGAACGGCTTAATCATAAGGAGAAATAATAGGATGACAGAAATGCAAAGAACAGTCGGTGCAAATAAATCCATAAACCTGATTAATAAAAAGAGGCTGGTAGAAACGTTTTTTGAACTGGCCAAAATTAAAAGTCCTTCCAGGGATGAAAAGCAAATAGCAGATTATATTTCGGGTATTTTCCAGAACCTTGGTTTAACAGTAATAACGGATAACGCCGGAGAAAAAATAGGAAGCAATACAGGGAACATAATCGTAGTGTTGCCATCAAATTATGAAAATGATGCAAAAAGAATACCACCTTTATTTTTTGGAGCGCATCTTGATACAGTAAGTGTAAATGGAGAGATTAAACCCGGGATACGGAATGAAAAGATTGTAAACAAAAATAAAAATTGTATTCTTGGTGCTGACGACAAGGTAGCTGTTGCAGCGATAATAGAAGCAATTCGAACCATAAAAGATTTTGAAATAAAAACAGGTGATATTTATCTCATATTTACAATTGCAGAGGAAGCTGGATTACTGGGTTCGAGAAATATGAACTTAAAACCTTTAAAAGCAAAATATGGATTTTTATTTGATGGTGTTGGAGATATCGGTACGATATTTAGTCAGGCACCTTTCCATAATGCAATTGATATAACGATTATCGGAAAAGCGGCACATGCAGGTATTTCACCTGAAAAAGGTATTAATGCAATCCAAGTTGCCTCATATGCAATATCAAATATGAAGCTTGGAAAAATTGAACCGGGAACGGTATGCAATATTGGCATAATCGAAGGTGGAGTTGCCACAAATATAATTCCGGAAAAAGTTGAAATCAAAGCAGAAGCCAGAAGTCTGACAGAAGAGAAATTAGAGAAATTGACGGATCAGATTGTAAATGATTTTGTAACATGTGCTAAGAAAAATGGGGCGAAAGCTAAATTTAAAGTCAAAAGAGAATATAATGGATTTAAAATAGCTGAAAATGACTTGCCGGTCATAATGGCAAAAAATGTTTTCAAAAAACTCGGAATAAAACCCAAAATCATTTCGACTGTTGGTGGAAGTGATGTGAATATCTTAAACTCAAGAGGGAAAATAGCTATAATTCTTTCTGCAGGGATGGAAAATGTTCATTCATGCAAAGAATATGTAAAGATAAAAGAGCTTGAAAAATTAACAGCTTTTATCATTGAGCTTTGTGTTTACAAGAAATAATTTTAAAATCGGAGCAATTAAAAGTGGAAAAAAAATTATATGAAGAAAAAGTAAGCTCAAGAGAAATTTTTAAAGGTAAAATCTTAAGACTTTATTTTGATCAGGTCAGGCTTCCAAATAATAAGATAACAACACGTGAAAAGGTTGAACACCCTGGTGCAGTCGCTGTAGTACCAATAAATAAAGAAAATGAGGTAATTCTTGTCAAACAGTATAGATATCCCGTAGAAAGTATTTTAACAGAGATTCCTGCAGGCAAGCTCGATGGTTGTGAATATCCAATTGAATGTGCAAAACGTGAACTTAAGGAAGAAGTTGGCGGTCAGGGAGGCAGTTTTATTCATATTGCTCAAATATTTACATCTCCGGGATTCAGTAATGAAAAAATGGATATATATCTTGTTCAGGATTTTGAAGAGAAAGAAAACAACCTTGAAGATGATGAGTTTTTGCATATAATCAAAATAAAGCTCGAAGATTGCTTGAAAATGATTAAAAATGGTGAGATCAATGACGCTAAAAGCATTATAGGCATCATGATGGCAAGGGATTATCTTGAAATTAAATGAAAATTTTATAAATGATTTCATTGATTATCTAAGATTTGAGCGCAGACTTTCAAAAAATACAGTAGTTTCCTATCAAAGGGATTTGGAAAAATATAAATTGTTCATTAACCGGAATAAAATAAAAGGGATTCTAAAAGTTTCAAATAATCAAATCCTTTATTTTTTGGAATTTCTCTATAAGACGCAAAATAGTTCTTCGGTGTCCAGAATATTATCAACACTTAGAACATTTTATAAATATCTTGTAAGGGATGGAAAAATCCAAAAAAATCCGTTCAGCACAATAAAAAATCCAAAACTGCCCAAAAAAATATTTGAAATTTTAGACGAGCGGGAAGTAAAAAAATTCCTTGAAAGTATCCCGAGCTCTTCTTATCTTGAACTTCGCGATAAGGCAATGTTTGAGCTTTTATACTCATGCGGCATGAGGGTAAGTGAAATAGTGGATTTAAAACTATCGGATATTGATTTTGAAGAAGGTTTGGTGAGATTCATCGGAAAGGGCAATAAAGAAAGGATTACTCCCATCGGTGATACAGCCAAAGATTGTCTTGAAAACTATATAAGAACAGCCAGATACAATATTGAGAGAGAGCGTAAATCCGAAAATGTTTTTTTGAACAGGAACGGCCAAAAGATAACAAGACAGGGTTTTTGGAAAATACTTAAAAAATATGCCGGCAAAGCCAATTTGAATAAAAATCTATATCCTCATCTTTTCAGGCATAGTTATGCAACACACATGCTTGAAAGAGGGGCGGATTTAAGGATTGTACAGGAATTGCTGGGGCACAGCAGTATTTCAACAACGGAAATATATACAAACATTAACAAGAAGCATGTCAAGGAAACTTATTTTAAATATCACCCCAGGGATAAAGAAAAAAGCAGATAGATATACATGTTAGCATCTAAAATTTCATGATAGCAATAAAGAAGAATCTTAAGAGCCATGATGGGTATTTCGAAAACACGCAGGCTTTTCCCCGGCGAGTAAAAGCCAGCTCAGTTTCAGGCTTCGCTCTCCTCCCGGAGGAGGAACCATGCCCGCTTAAGCCTTCAAATGGTTTTCTCAATACCCATCCTGGCTTATCAATTTACTTTTTATCACGAAATTTTAGATGCTTCCGATACATATTTTTATTGCATTTTTACTGCTTTTTGATAAGGTATAAACTTAAATCAAAAGTTATTAGAAATTTATAAATTAATAACCTATTATATTAGTAACACTTTAGGAGAAAAGGCTTAATCAAATTAATTATGCTTAACAATGTAGGAAATGAAATCGTAATTTTCTTAAAACAGCTTGTAGTAATGGTTCCCGGGCTACTTGTCGGTGTAATACTTCACGAATATTCTCATGGATATATCGCAAATAAATTTGGGGATCCCACAGCAAAAAATATGGGAAGGCTTACTTTAAACCCTATTGCACATATTGATTTATTCGGCAGTATCTTGCTGCCATTGCTTCTAATTCTGATAAATAGCGGTATTATTTTTGGGTATGCCAAGCCTGTCCCTATCAACCCTTCATACTTCAGAAACTATAGACGTGGTATAAGATACTCTTCGTTGGCAGGCCCCGTTACAAATTTAATTGTCGGATTTTTAATCGGAGCTCTTTACGGGCTTTTTATTTATATATTAAAAATTTCAGGATTTTCAATGGCTGAAACAACTGCAACAATTGGACATAAGACAGTGCTTATAATAAATGACATGTTTCAGAATGCCATTTACATAAATATATTCCTTGCAATTTTCAACTTTATACCAATTCCACCTCTTGATGGCTCAAATATACTTGCATCTTTTTTGCCGGGAGATGCAATGCACAAATATTTGAGTATAGGAAGATTTGGGTTTATTTTTATATTCTTGCTGATTTATCTGGGAGGAAGAGTGTTTTGGGGTGCTTTATCTCCTGTAATTCATGTTATTTTTAATGGATTTACATGGTGGCAATATTTGATGTGATCACTAGGATCAATCACAAATAAAGTAATCTAATTTTCAAGGAGAGATATTGATGAAAAAGATAATGCTTACAGGATTTAGGCCGACAGGGAGGCTGCATCTTGGGCATTTGCATGGAAATATTAAAAACATGATAAAAAACCAGAACGATTATGAAAATTTCTTTTTTCTTGTAGACTGGCATGCTTTATCAACAGAGTACCAGAATCCAAAAAACATTAAAACAAATCTTTTAGATTGTGTAATTGATTTAATTTCACTGGGAATTGATCCTGAAGTTACCCATCTTTATAGACAATCAGATATCCCGGAAATAGCAGAGCTGACATTATATTTATCAATGATTACTCCCTTATCCTGGCTTGAAAGATGTCCGACTTACAAAGAACAGATAAAAGAGATAAAATCCAAAGATCTGTCAACTCTAGGTTTTTTCTCTTATCCGGTATTGATGGCTGCAGATATTTTGATTGTAAATGCAGACATAATACCTGTCGGAGAGGATCAGCTTCCTCATATTGAGATCACAAGAGAGATAGCCAGGAGGTTTAATTTTCTGTACGGAAATTATTTCAAAGAACCGGCAGCTATGCTTTCACAGGTTACAAGAGTTCCCGGAACAGATGGGAGAAAAATGTCAAAAAGTTATGACAATGCAATATTCTTATCTGATGACTTTAACAGCATAAAGAAAAAAGTAAGGAGCATGATAACAGATCCTAAAAGAATTCATCCTAAAGATCCTGGAAATCCTCAAGTATGCAATGTATTTACTTTTTACAAGCTTTATATAGGCAGCGATATTGAAAAAATAGAAAATAGATGCAAGGGTGGTCAAATAGGTTGTACTGCTTGTAAAGATGAAATAGCCGACCTTATTTTTGATTCATTAAAAGATTTTCAAAAAAGAAGAAACGAACTTGAAAATAATATTGGATATGTTTATAAAATCCTTGAAGAAGGGAAAAACGAAGTAAGGAAAATTTCTAAAACTACAATTTTAGATGTAAGAAAAAAAATAGGCATAGATTAATGCGGTGGAGCAACAAAGTTATTTAATTAAATATGAAGATTTTTCCGGTCCTGCAAATTTACTTCTGGATCTTGTAAGGAAAAGAAAAGTAGATATTTATCAAATAAGACTTAATTCAATAATTTTGGATTTTCTGGACTTTATCAAGACAAATAAAAATATTTTTCTCAACACTCTTTCAAGCTTTCTGTATATAACATCAATACTTCTTGAAATAAAATCAAGCTCAATTATTCCATCGCAAAACAAAAAAGAGGAAGAAATAGAAATAGGAGACGATAGCTTGGTCAGAATAAGAGAGCGGGAATACAGAATATACCAAAAAACTGCAAATTATGTCGAAAAATTAATAGACGAAGAGAAATTTTATTTTGTACGTGAAGCACCGCTTGAAAGAGAATTCCTGAGCGTACTTCCCGATTTTTTAGATAAGTTAAATATTGAGTTGATAAATTGTATTGCTTCAACATTACTTAAAAAAAATGATTTTATAATTGATTTGAGCACAATATACCTGGATAATGCAAGTATAACCATAATTGATGAGATGGATAGAATAAAAAAGGAATTGCTAAATAAAAAAGAAGTTTCTTTCATGCAACTGACAGAGTCATATAGCAAGTTGATTGATAAGATAATCTGTTTTCTTTCAATATTGGAACTTTATAAAAATGAACTTGTAGATATAATGCAATTCGAAAACTTTGGCAATATTATTATAAAAAATATCAATTAAATGACTGAAAACAATAGTGAGAGAAGCGACCTGATAAATGATATATACAAAACGGACGATTACCTTAAGTCATGTATTGAAGGTATCCTTTTTATTTCTGAAACAACAGTAAGCATTGGTGAAATTTCTTCTACGCTTGAGATAACTGAAAGAAAAACTGAAAAAATATTAAATGAGCTTGAAAGAGAATATGTTGATAGAAACAGAGGATTTATATTAAGAAAAGTTGCTGGTGGCTATAGATTATATTCAAATCCTGCAATAAGTGATATTTTGAAAGTTTTTGTAAAATCAAATATCAGAACTTATATTTCTCAGGCTGCATTGGAAACAATAGCTATTATTTGCTATAGGCAGCCAGTTACAAGAACACAGATTGCAGAAATAAGGGGTGTAAGAACGGACAGTGTTATCTTGACTCTTGTTGATAAAGGATTAATTAAAGAAGCAGGCAGGTTAAAAGAGCCCGGCAATCCTATTCTATATAAAACAAGTGAAAAATTACTTGAAATCATGGGAATTAACAGTATTAAAGACTTACCTCCGCTGCAGAACTTTGAAAACAAAAACAATGAAGAAGAAAGTTAGAATTGCAAAATATCTAGCCTCCTGCGGAATACTTTCCCGCAGAAAAGCCGAAGACCTAATAAAATCAGAAAAAATTAAAGTAAATGGTGAAATCGTTACTGATCTTTCTTTCAGGATTGGTACTGATGATAAAGTTGAATACCATAGCAGAGAATTAAAATGTGAAAAAAATCTAGTAATTGCTTTAAACAAACCCAAAGGTTATATTTCCAGTGCCAGAGACGATTATAAGCGCAAGACGGTTCTTGACTTGGTTAACGGAATTGGAGCAAGGCTATATCCAGTCGGAAGATTGGATTTTGAATCAAGAGGTTTGATTTTGTTATCCAATGATGGTGATTTTACATATAAAATATTGCATCCAAAATTTCAGGTTCCTAAAACATATGAAGTTGAAATAAACAATTATTTCAGTGATGAAAGCCTTGAAAAAATAACAGAAGGAATCAATATCGAAGGAAGAAAACTTTTACCTGATGAAGTCAGAATATTAATGAGAAAAAATAATATTTCCAGAATTGAAATTAAAATTGTTGAAGGCAGGAAAAGAATTCTAAGAAAGGCTTTTGCAAAGCTTGGTTATCAAGTTCAGGATCTTAAAAGAACTGCAATAGGTGGTTTAAAGTTGGGAAATCTTGCTGAAGGAAATTTTAAAATACTATCGGACGATGAACGCCAAAAACTTTTTGATCATATTAAATAAAGAAACTCCAAGTTACCTTTTGCCATAACCTTTTACAGCCTTAGGCTATTAAGCACCTTGGAGTTCTACCTTAAAACTTTTCTCAGGACCTTCAGTTATTAAAATACATCTATGTTCTTTCGTCTATAGAATAATTCTTTCCCGAATGTTGCCTCATTTTCTAAGGTGAACTCAATATAACAAAAATAACAATGTTTGTCAAGTCAAAAAAATTAAAAAAAAAAAATTAAAAATTAAAAATAAAATTATTCTTGATAATTTTTTTGTTTACCATTAGATTTGTATCAGTTATGTTCCTGATTAAAAAACCTGGAGGATAGTAAAATTGAACATTGTATTATGGACCCTGTTGATATTTTTCGGAAGAATTGTTGATGTTTCTCTGGGAACTATAAGAATAAACTTTGTTGTAAGACGAAAGAAAATATTTGCAGCAATTATTGGTTTTATGGAAGTTACAATATTCGTTGCAGTAATAGCCAGAGTTATACAGGATATTAATAATAACATTTATGGAATATTTGCATATGGTGCAGGTTTTGCTGTCGGTACTTATATAGGTATAATAATATCTGAAAAGCTTACAAAAGACTTGATGAGCACAAATATAATTTCAATGGCCAAAAGTGATGAAATAGTAAATCTTTTAAGAAATCAGGGATTTGGTGTTACATGTTACAAGGGTGTCGGAAAAGATGGGGAGCTTAATATTATAAATGTAGTCTGCAGACGGACTTTTATCGGAAATCTAACGAAATTGGTTGAAGAGATCGATGAAAACGCCTTTATAACATCGCACATGCTCGGAGAACAGCAGGGTGGATATATAGGGAGCAAATTAAAAAAGAAATAATTATTGAAAATATTATATTTAACGGGATGAAGCAGGATGAAGTATATAGATTTAAGAAGTGATACTGTTACAGAACCTACTGTTGAAATGCTGGATGCGATGAGAAATGCTATAGTTGGAGATGATGTATATGGCGATGATCCTACTGTAAACTTGCTGGAAAGTAAATCTGCTTATATTTTAGGAAAAGAGGCAGCTTTATTTTTACCTTCTGGAACATTCGGAAATCAACTCGCACTTCTGACCCATACCGCAAGAGGTGATGAAGTATTGCTGGCAAAAAATTGTCATATCTTATTACATGAGGTAGGTGCATCTGCAGTTATTGCGGGAGTCCAGCTCAGGCTTTTAAATGATGAGTTAGGAAAATTTAACATTGAGGAGTTAAAGAATTCTTATAGAGAAGAAGATATCCATCATCCAAGGACAGGACTTGTCTGTATGGAAAATGCAACATCTGACGGTACTGTTGTTCCACTGAAAAATATTGAAGAAGTCCATTCTTTTACTAAATTAAAAGATCTTCCGTTACATCTGGACGGTGCAAGAATATTCAATGCTGCAATTGCGCTGAAGACAGATGCTAGAGAAATTGCAAAATATTTTGACTCAATCATGTTTTGCTTTTCAAAAGGATTATGCTGCCCGATTGGTTCCGTTCTTGCCGGTAATAATGTATTTATCAATAAAGCAAGAAAAAATAGAAAATTGATGGGTGGGGGAATGAGGCAGGCTGGTTTTATAGCAGCTCCATGCCTTGTTGCGCTTGACAAAATGACTGAAAGACTCGATGAAGACCATCAAAATGCAAGATATTTGGCAGATTGCCTTACTGCTACAGGAGTTTTTGAAGTAAATGAAAGAAAACTTGATATTAATATGGTTTTCTTTAAGTTAAATGAAAAAAAACTTGCTAATAAAAACTTCAAGGAAAAAGATTTTCTAAACTATCTCTATAAAAATAAGATAAAAGCAAGTCCCAGGTATAGCGGAGAATTCAGGTTTGTAACTCATTACTGGATATCTAAAAATAAGATAGACTATTTAATTGATATAATTAAAAAATATTTAAAAGTAATAAGAGCGTGATTGGGAAAGTCTTTAAAATATAATTTAACCGAAATTTAATCAAAAGGAGTAAAAAAATACCCCAAGTTATCCATCACCTTAGCTAGCGCCTTAGGCTATCGAACATCTTGGGGCTTACTCTAAAACTTTTCTCAGGGTCTTTTCTGTACATTTAGTTACTTTTTACATTCTTTCGTCTATAAATTTCACTCTAGACTGAAAGTTGCCTCCTGCTTTAAAGTAATTAAAAATATAGCAAAAATAATTTTTATTGTCAATATGGTTTTCATATTTTTTTAAAAAAAGTGATAAAATAAATTTAATTATAGTAAAATAATAAGAAATTTCTTATTATAAGATATTCTAAATTTTATTTTTAAATCAATATGAAAAATATAAAAAATATAACCGTAATCGGATTAGGACTAATCGGTGGATCCTTGGCATTGTCTTTGAAAGAAATCAATAAAGATTTTATTATCACTGGTTATGACATAATTTCCGATGCTTTAAATATTGCAAAATACCGCAATATTATAGATAAGATAGCAAAAAATTATTCTGAAGCAGTAAAAGATGCAGATCTGATAATAATAGCAACCCCAATAAGTAAAATAATTGAAGTAGTTAAATCCGTAAAAGACTATTTAAAAAAAGGTGTAATATTAACTGATGTTGGGAGTGCAAAAGAAAATATTGTAAAGGAAGTTTCCAGGCTGTTACCTGCAGATGCAATTTTTATTGGCGGTCATCCGATGGCTGGTTCCGAAAATGAAGGGATTCTAAGTGCCAAACCGGATTTATTTAAAAATGCTTTTTATATATTAACCCCAACAGATTCTACAAAAACAGAAGCACTGGTAGCTTTGCATTCCTTATTTACGAAAATAGGTTCAAAAGTAGTGTCTATAACTCCAAAAGAACATGATGAAATAGTATCCCTCATAAGCCATCTGCCTCATATTCTATCAACTACTCTTGTCAAGCTGATTGATGATGAACAGATTGATCTTAAAAACCTTTTCAAACTTTGTGCCGGCGGATTCAGAGATATGACAAGAATCGCAATTTCAAATCCCAAAATGTGGGTTGATATTACAGTGGAGAATAAGGAAGAAATTAACAAGGCACTGGACAAATATATAGAATATCTCCTTAAATTTAAGAATAGCTTAAATAAGAATGATTCTGAATATATAAGGAAGCACTACATCGAAGCAAAAGAAGCCAGGGTAAACCTGCCTAAGTATATTGACAAGGATATAGCCAATCTATATGAATTAATGATAGCAATACCTGATAAAAGAGGGGTTTTAAGTGAAATTACCCTTGCAATCAGTTCCAGCAGTATAAATATTGAGGATATCTCGATCTTTCATTCAACGGAGTTTCTGGGCGGCGGCATTTTAAAAATCCTCATACAGGGTGAAAATGCCGGTGAAATTGCTAAAGAAGCAATAGAAAAAGCAGGTTACGAGGTCAGAGTGAAGAAAGTTTTGGGAGAGTAGTTATGGAAATAAGTGGAGCAAGCTCCATTAGGGGCCAGATTAAAATTCCAGGAGACAAATCAATTTCTCATAGAAGCGCAATTATAGCCTCGCTTGCAAATGATAAGATTATAATTAAGAATTATTTATTTTCAGAAGATTGCATAAGAACAATCGAAGTATTGAAAATGCTTGGAGTTGAGATAGAAAAATTTGAAAATAATCTTGTGATCCATGGAAAGAGAATTAATAAATTAAGGGAACCAGAAGATATTTTGTATGTAGGAAATTCCGGTACAACAATAAGATTGCTAAGCGGCATACTCTGTGCCACAAATTTTATGTCAATTCTCTCAGGTGATAAGTCTATCAACAATAGACCTATGGACAGGATAATAAATCCTTTAAGAGAGATGGGAGCAAACATTTATGGAAAAGATAATAATAAAAAAGCACCGATAGTAATATTTGGAAACCAGTCGATCCTTAAAGGTAAAAAATTCATTGTTAATATTTCAAGTGCTCAGATAAAATCATGTCTGACACTTGCAGGATTATTTGCAGATGGGGAAACAGAAATAATACAACCCCAAATATCGAGAGATCATACTGAACGGATGCTTGAGTATTTTGAAGCAGATATTTCTTATGACGGGAAAAATACAAAAATAAAATCAGGAAAGACACTTAAGGGTAAAAATATATATATTCCCGGTGATATTTCTTCGGCCGCATATTTCATAGTTGCAAGTCTGATATTAAAGAATTCCAGAATTTTAATAAAGGACCTGGGAATAAATCCTACAAGAAGTTACCTGTTGACGGTTCTGAAAAATATGGGTGCGAAAATTGAAATAAAAAATGAAAGAATTATCAATAACGAACCAATTGCTGATTTGGAATCCTCTTCAAGCGAGCTTAAAGCCACTACAGTTGAAGGTAAATTCATTCCTAATATAATTGATGAGATACCAATTTTATGTGTAGCATCGGCCTTTGCAGATGGCAAAACGATGATTAAAGGAATTGGAGAGCTGCGTTTTAAAGAAAGCGATCGAGTTTCTTCAATTACGACACAATTTGGAAAGCTGGGAGTAGATATAAAAACAAAAGATGATGATTTAGTAATTGAAGGCTCTAAAGATTTGAAAATAGGTGAAGGTACTCTGGAATGCAGCGGAGATCATAGGATTGCAATGGCTCTAGCAATACTTTCATTAAAAACAAATAAGAAAACAGAAATATTGGATTCGGATTGTATAAATACTTCTTTTCCAAGTTTTAAATATGAACTTAAAAAAGCAGTTTCATGATAAAAAAGCATCAATGCTCAAAAATAGCAAAAAAATAATTACGATCGATGGTCCTGCCGGAAGCGGAAAGAGTACAATAGCAAAATTACTGGCAAGAGAACTGGGGTTTAATTATATTGATACAGGAGCTATGTATCGGACAATAACTTTGCTTGCTTTGGAGAACAATCTGGACCCTGAGGATGAAATTAAAATTCTCAAACTTGCTCAGAATTGCAGACTTGAACTTGAAAACAATCCGGCTGATGAGAACCAGTATACAATTGTAAGATTAAATGGCAAAGATGTAACCAATGAAATAAGAAGCAAAGAAGTTGGTGCAGCAGTTTCAATAGTTTCATGTCTTTCGGATATAAGAAAACATCTTGTAAAATTGCAGCAGGAACTTTCTAAACACGGAAATGCAGTTCTTGAAGGCAGGGATACGGGAAGTGTCGTTTGCCCTGATGCAACATTAAAAGTTTTTCTTACTGCAAGTCTTCAAGAGAGAATAAAGAGAAGGGACCTGCAGAATAAACAGAAAGGTCATTTAATTGAAAAACACACTATAAAAAAAGAAATATCAAGCCGGGATAAAATCGACAGCTCCAGAAAAGATAGTCCGCTTATCATACCTGAGAACGCAGTTTTAATAGATACCACGAATATGAGCATAAGAGAAGTAGCAGATAAGATAAAAAAATTTTACTATGAAAGAATATAAGATTAGACTAAAACGTTCCAAAACTTTTTATATACTTTATTCTTTTCTTAAATTGGTTCTAAAAATTTTGTTTAAAATGATATATAGGATAGAGGTATCCGGACGTGAGAATATTCCTGAAAGCGGAAGGCTGATACTATGTTCAAATCATCTAAGTTATATTGACCCCCTAATAATTGCATCATATTTTTCAAGGCATGTTTACTTTATGGCAAAAAAAGAAGTATTTAATAGAAGGATATTAGGTGGAATTGTGTCATTCTTAAATGCTTTTCCTGTAAATAGAAACTCTTTAGACAGGAAAGCAATTAAAAATTCTATTGAGATTTTGAACTCGGATGAAGTCTTGGTCATATTTCCGGAGGGTACGCGATCTTTAGAAGGCATAATTCAAGAAGGGCGTAAAGGAGTTGGGTTAATATCAATATTAAGTAGTAACAGTCCAATATTGCCAATGGCATTAAGCAGGACCAATAAAATCATTCAAAAGCCCAGGAAAAGAATTTTTTTCCCGAAAGTAAAAATAATCTATGGTAATTTAATTGATACAACTTCAATAATCAAAGAAAACAGCAGTAAAGCTGCAATTGAAATAATTGTAGATAAAACAATGAGTTCAATAAAGGAGCTCTATGAAAGGATTAAATAAAATTGAGCCTTGAAATAGAAATTGCAAAAAATTCAGGTTATTGTTTCGGAGTAAAGAGAGCTCTGGACATAGTAGAAAGAACTCTGGATAAATATATAAATAAAAAAGCAAAAATTTATTGTCTTGGACAAATTATTCATAACGAAGGTGTGGTTGAGGAGTTATCTAAAAAAGGTATTAAATTTGTTGATGAGGAAGGAGATATAGAATCCGGAAGTATTTTTATAGTCAGAACACATGGAATGTCTCCGGATATAATAAGCAGGCTAAAATCCAGAAGTGTAAAAATAGTAGACGCAACATGTCCGTTTGTAAAAAATGCTCATGTCAAAGCAAGATCCCTTAGTAAAAGAGGTTATTTTTTAATAATTATCGGCAATAAAAAGCATCCTGAAGTAATAGGTATAAAAAATCATGCAGAAGGTTCCGAATATGCAGTTATAGAAAATCTTAGTGATTTAGATCCTTTAAGCAAGAAAGAAAAAATCGCTGTAGTTGTTCAAACAACTCAAACAATAGAAAATGTACAAACTATTGTTTCGGAATTAATTAAAAAAGGCAAAGAAATAATTGTAGAAAATACAATATGCAACACAACAGGCAACAGGCAGTACGCTGTAAAAAACCTTGCACGAAAAGTCGACATAATGATAATTGTCGGAGGTAAAAACAGTGCGAACACCACACATCTTGCTGAAATTTCAAAAAAAATAAATAAGAATACCTATCATATCGAAAACTGTAAAGAACTAAAAACAGCATGGCTTAAAGGTATTAAAAAAGTCGGGATCAGCGGTGGTGCATCCACACCCAGGCAGGATATATTGGAAGTAAAAAAATTTATAGAAGATAAATTTGAATAAAATAAAAACTTGCAGGAATAATTGTATATTTTGTTTTATTTCCCAACTGCCGCCGGACCTAAGAGCTGCATTGTATATAAAAGATGATGACTTTCTTGAATCTTACCAGCACGGCAACTTTATAACTTTAACAAACTTAAACAAAAAAGATCTTGAAAAAATAATAAAATACAGGATTGAACCCTTACACATATCATTGCACAGCTTTGATGAAAAAATAAGAAATAGGTTGTTTGCCAATACCAGTAATATAAAAGCAATAGATAGTTTGACAGATCTTGACAGAAATAAAATAAGAACAAATATTCAGATAGTTTTATGTCCGGGCATAAATGATGGTAAAGACATAGAAAAAACTCTAAACCGACTGGTATCTGATTTTAAAAATATACTTTCTATAGGTATAGTTCCTGTTGGAATCACAAAATATAATAAAAAAAATGATTTAATAGGTTTTGATAAAAAAGGAAGCCGGTCAATGGCAAACTTTATAAAAAATTTTAAAGCTTATGAAAAATCTGATAGAAATCGTAATAAGATATTCCTGTCTGATGAATTTTATATAATGGCTGGCCTGGATTTTCCTGAGTATAAATCTTATGGAAGATTTTACCAGATTCAAAATGGTATTGGTAAATCGGCAGATTTTCTAAAGCAAGCACTTAATTGGTTTGAGAAAAGTAAATTTGCAGGCAATTCTTCAAGAAAAGGAGACTATATTCTTATTATAACTTCCGAATATGGAGAAGTGGTATTAAAAAAATTATTGAAGCTTATAAAAGATAAATTAAAATCTTTGGAAAAAAGATATAATATCGCTGATATAAAAATTCTGGCTATAAAAAATGATTTATTGGGTGGAAATGTCAAAGTAACGGGACTGCTAGCCGGAAGAGATATTATCGAAAGCTTAAAGAAAGAAAATTTAGAAAAGTTTAGCAAAATATTAATCCCGGAATGCATCTTTAATTCTGAAGGCATTACCTTGGACGGTATCAGCAGAAATGCAATTAAAAGTTTTGATAAGAAAATAAAAATAATAAAAGAAAATGGCTTTACATTTACACAAGAGATAATCCAAAACTATTAAAATTTTAATTATGAGAAGAAATATACCGAAAATAGCAGTAATAGGTAAACCAAATGTAGGGAAATCTACTTTGATAAACAGAATATGCAGCGGTACCGAAGCTATTGTTCATAGCGAACCGATGATCACCAGAGATAGAAAGTATTATGCGGCTGATTGGGATGGATATGAATTTTATATGATGGATACGGGAGGGATAGACTTAAAATCAGAAGAAAAACTGTCCCATCAAATTTTTGAACAGACAACTAAAGCCATAGAAGAAGCTGATGGTATTATTTTTCTTGTTGATCTGAAACTTCCAATCTCACCCCTTGATGAAGAAATTGCTGTTATTTTACGAAAAACAAATAAAAAAATAATCCTTGTCGGAAATAAATGGGATAATCAAAAGGGAAGTTACTATACCGAAGATTTTTTAAAATTAGGTTTTGGATATCCTATAATGGTTTCTGCAATTCATGGTTTGAATATAGGGGATTTATTGGATGAAATTGTTGCTGTTATTAAAGAATATAGGGAGCGATTTGGGAATATGATTGAGCCTGAAACGGATGACAAGTTAACTCCGAGTATTTGCATATTGGGTCAGCCAAATGTCGGTAAGTCCACGCTCTTTAACAACATAATAAATGAAAACAGGGTTATTGTTGATGAGGTAGAAGGTACCACAAGGGATAGTATTGATAGTATAATTAATGTCTCTGATAAAAAATATAGATTTGTCGATACTGCAGGTTTGAAAAAAAATAAATTAAAAGAAGAAGATCTGGAATATTACAGTAAAATCAGAACCTTAAGAACAATAGAAAAATCCGATATAAGTCTTATTTTAATTGACTCTACAAGGGAGCTGACCAATCAGGATTTAAGAATTATTGAATTATGTATTGAAAAAGGTGTAAGTATTTGTATTTTGTTTAATAAAATGGATTTAATAGACAATGAAGTTATGGAAAAACTTATTTATAGTTTTAATGGTAAACTTTATTTTGCAAGATTTATTCCATTCTTAAGAATAAGTGCTAAAAATAAAAAAGGAATCAATAAAATCTTCGAAATGATAGATTTCTTGCTTGAAGAAAGAAATAAAAAGGTAACTGACAATAAATTAATGCAGCTTTTCAAAGGTCTTGAACAAGAAAAGGCAATCTATTTAAAAGAAAAAAAATTTAGAATAAAATTTATCAAGCAAATAAGGGTTTCGCCACCGGGATTTTTAGTTTTTTCCAATATGGACATCAAAAAAAAGGATAATATCAAAAAATTTATTGAATCCCGGATCAGAGAAGAATTTGGCTTTTCAGGATCTCCAATTTTTTTTAAATACAAATTTTGATATTTATAATTTCTTTATAGTAAATGAGAAAGAATAAAAAATTTTTGAAAATTAATATTTCAATTATTGGAGCAGGAAGTTGGGGGACCACGCTGGCAATAATGCTTGCACAAAAGGGCTATGGTATTAAATTATGGGCAAGAAGCAAGTCAACATTAAAAGAAATAAAAGAAAACAGAACAAATTTTAAATATACCGGAAATATTCTTATCCCCGAAAATGTAACAGGCGTATTCGAAAGCAGTGAACTTTTTATAAACTCGGAACTTATAATATTAGCTTTACCCTCTCATGCGATAAGAGCAATAATTTTAAATTTTAGAAAAGACCTATTAAAAAATTCTAGGAGTATAAAAGCTATCATAAATGTAGCCAAGGGTCTTGAAACCGGAACTAATCTAAGATTAACTGAAGTAATAAGGGAGTGCATACCACAGAGGTTATCAAATAAAATTGCGGTTCTATCAGGACCCAATATTGCCACGGAAATTGTAAATAAACTTCCAAGCGTATCAGTGATTTCATCGACAAATAAAGAACTGCTTAAATATCTGCAAAATGTTTTTTTTACTGATTATTTTAGAGTTTATACCAATGAAGATATAGTCGGGGTTGAGATTGCAGGGGCCGTAAAAAATATTATCGCTATTGCTGCAGGTATTTCAGATGGACTTGGTTATGGGGCAAACGCAAAGGCATCTTTAATTACCAGAGGATTATACGAACTCAGCAAAATCGGGAAATTTTTCGGTGCAAACCTTCAGACATTTTCTGGTGCCGCAGGTATGGGTGATTTAATCGCAACCTGCATTAGTAAAGACAGCAGAAATAGAAATGTGGGTGAAAGACTTGCAAGAGGTGAGAGTATCAATAATATTATTGAAAGCATGTATATGATTGCCGAAGGTATAAATACTACAAAAGCGATTCATGAAATAGCAAAAATTAATAAGCTAGAAGCTCCTATTACAGAAATAGTATATAAAATCATTTACAAGGGTTTAAATCCGGCCTCTTCAGTAAATCAATTAATGACCAGAAAATTCAGATCAGAAGTTTGAGAAAAAGCTTAAATCATAAATTTAATGTTCCAAAAATTTTGGTATTTCGTCCAAGAAAATTTAAAAGATGTTCCCGGAACTTATTAATATTCCAATGTTGCTTTACTAATAAATTCTATTATCTTAAAATAATCTTACTTGTAATCGGGATGTGGCGCAGCTTGGTTTAGCGCACCAGTATGGGGTACTGGGGGTCGGAGGTTCGAATCCTCTCATCCCGACCATTTAAAAAATAAAGAAATGCCTGAAGAAAAAAAAGTAAAATTTGGTACCGATGGCTGGAGAGCAGTAATTGCCGAAGAATTCACTTTCGATAATGTAGGGCTGGTTGTAATGGCGATTGCTCAATATTTAAAAAATAACAATCTGAATAAAAAAGGAATATTTATCGGATTTGATAACAGATTCCTTTCTGAAAACTTTGCAGATCATTCAGCCAGAATATTAGCCGCAATGGGTTTTAAAGTTTTATTATCAGACATTTCAATACCCACACCTCTTACAGCATTCATGACAGCACATTATAATCTTGATGGAGCGATCATGATAACTGCAAGTCATAACCCTTATAAATATAATGGAATCAAATTTATTCCTTATTATGCAGGTCCCGCAGAAGATAAGGTTACGAAAGAAATAGAAAATAATTTAATACAATTAACAAATGATGAAAAACGCCGGCAAAAAATAGATTTTTCCTGCAATAATATCGAGATAATTTCTGATTTCAGCAGTTATAAAAAAAAGCTTATTCAAATAGCAGATGCTGATTTAATAATGGCTGTAAAACCAAAAATTGCCTTGGATACTATGTTTGGTGCTGGAAGTAAAATAATGCCGGAAATTTTAAATGAAAATTTAAATCTTAACGTAAAACTTTTCAATAATTATAGAGACCCCTTATTTGGAGGAAAATTACCAGACCCCTCAATTGATAATTTAACTGCATTAAAGGATTTTGTAATAAATAATAATTTTGATATTGGGATTGCGCTTGACGGTGACGCAGACAGATTTGGAGTAATAGATGGCAAAGGTATCTTTATAAGTCCCAATAACATAATTGCATTGATTTTGTATCATCTTATAAAAACTCAGAGATTTTCCAAAGAAGATATTGTGGTAAGGACAGTAGCCACAACTCATTTGATTGATGAGATATGCAAAAAATATGATTTAAGAGTTTTGGAAACACCAGTTGGGTTTAAATATATCTGTAAAGCCATGCTTGAAGGCAATGTGTTAATTGGCGGTGAAGAAAGTGGGGGATTAAGCGTAAAGGGACATATTCCCGAAAAGGATGGTCTTGTGGCATGTCTTTTGCTAATAGAGATCCAATCGTATTTGATTAAAAATTTTGGAAGAATGTATCTTTCAGAATATATGAATAAAATTTATAAAGAATTTGGATTCTACCAGAATGTAAGATTAGATTTGAAAATATCTTTGGAAAAAAAGAATAAAATTTTGGCTTATTTCTTAAATTTCAAAAGTAAAAAAATTTCAGGTGCCAAAGTATTGGAAATAATTGGAAAAGATGGCGTTAAAATTATTTTGGATAATGGAAGTTGGTTTCTTATAAGACCCTCAGGAACCGAACCTTTGATTAGATGTTATATTGAATCAAAAGATAAAATTTATTTTGAATTTTTAAAAGATTTTATAAAAACAAATATTAATAAATTCACAAATCAAGTTGTAAATAATAATTTATGAATATAAAATTAATCTGAAAAAGGTTATAATTAACTAATGGGCAGTCGTATAGGCAATAAGATAATAGTAAATCACAAACAAAATGGAAAAAGAAAAAAATAAAAACAATAAAACTGATTCCATAAAGATAGAAGAAATCGAGCTGGTAAAGGAATTACCTCAGGATATTATTGACCATTTAAAAAAAATACCTAAAAATAAATCAGGTATTATAATAATAAAAGGGCCTAATATTGGAGATAAATTTTATCTGACAAAAGATAAATTTAGCATTGGAAGAAGTTCGGATTCAGATATTTTACTTGACGATATTACTGTTTCAAGACAGCATGCTATTATTGAAAAAAACAACGAAGAATTTATATTACGGGATCTTGGCAGTCTTAATGGCACTTATATTAATGGTAAGATAATTAACGAAGCGAAATTAAACAACGGTGATAAATTACAGATAGGAAAATACATATTTTTATTTTTTTCAACCATATAATAAGGGAGAATAAAAAATAAAAATGGAAAATATAAAAAAGTCCTACATTACAATTGGCGAGCTGGTCAGGAAATTCAGGAAATATTACCCGGACCTTACTAACAGCAAGTTAAGATTTCTGGAATCTAAAGGATTGATAATTCCTAAAAGGGCAGACAATAAGTACAGGGTTTATTTTAGGGATGACATAAGAAAGATAAATTTTATTCTGAAACTCCAGAAAGATTATTTTATGCCCTTGGAAGTAATCAAGGAAAAAATAGATTCTGTAGATTTCGAAAAAGTGGAAAAAGATAAAGGAGCTTTAAAAGAGTTGCAATTAAAATTAGAAGATGAAAATAAAAATTTCAAAGTAGGAAAATTAACTGTAGAGGATGTAAAAGAAAGATATAAACTTTCACAGGAGTCTTTAAATGAGCTTGTAACTGATAATATAATTTCCTGGCATGAAGAGGATGGTAAGTTTGTAATAGACGGAGTCGATATCGAGATATTAAGAATTGTAAGTGAGCTTGAAAAATTTGGTATTCATGTTAAGCACCTTAAATTAATAGAGAATTCTGCAAACAGATTTTCAATATTCATACAACAAATTATTTTTCCGCTTATTAAATCTTCAAACAAAGATTCTAAAAAAAGAGCGCAAAGAACTATTTTTAAGTTAGAAGATTACTTCATTAAACTTCATGAGTTACTTTTCAAAAAGGAAAATAAAAATTTTCTGGATAATTATAAATGAGCATTAAAAGATTACTCCTGCGGTACGCATCAGTCTTAATTAAATTTCTCATTTTTTTAATTTTAATTCCAATTATAAATTTTACAATTGTTCCAAAATATATCCATGCTGCCAGTAATGATTTTATTGACATAACAGCGGAAGCAGCAATAATAATGGAATATGATTCAGGCAAGATTTTATGGGAAAAAAACTCAAACGAAAAGTTATATCCTGCAAGCATAACAAAAATAATGACCGGAATTGTTGCAATTGAAAATGTAACTGACTTGAATGAAATAGCAATAATCTCAAGAAACGCTGCAGGTAAGAATAGTTCTTTTTTTTCTTTTAAAAAAGGTGACAAAATCAGCATTATGGATTTGCTTAAGGCTGCTCTTATTAATTCTAACAATAATGCAACTATTGCAATTGCAGAATATATATCCGGAAATGAAAAGGATTTTGTTAAATTGATGAACGAAAAGGCAAAGGAAATTGGTGCATTTGATACTTTTTTCCAAAACACCAATGGACTGGACACAAAGTATCCAGAGCATAAGACAACTGCCAGGGACCTGGCTATAATTGCAAGATATTCCATGAATAATGAGCTTTTTAGAAAAATTACCAATACAAAAAATGACTGTATTTTTATAAATGATAAGAAAGTTGATATATTCAATACCAACATACTGCTTTTTTTTGATTATATTAAGGGTATCAAAACTGGTTTTACAGAAAACGCAGGGTATTGCCTTGTTCTATATTCTGAAAGGCAAGGCCTTAAATTGATTACTGTGGTTTTAAAAAGTGAAGAGAACAAAAGAGCTGAAGATATTCTAAACCTCATTAATTGGGCAAATGATAATTATTCTAATATAAATATTGTTGATTCAAATAAAATTTATAAAACAATAAAAATAAAAAATGGTAACAGTGAAGTTTCACTGGATTTATACCCCCAAAAAGATTTTGCACAACTGGTCAATATTAATGATAAAATTGAAATAACGGAAACCTTAAATAGTGATATAGCTCTTCCTATTACCAAAGGACAAGAAATAGGGAAAATCAGTGTCAATATCAATAATAAAAATGCAGAGGATATAAAACTCATTTCTAAAAATTCTATAGATAAACCGGTAATTATCCAAAACATAGTTACTGAAAAGAATCAGAATCCAAAAAAAGTATTAATTTTTCTGTTACCATTTTACTTTTTGGTTTTTATCTTTATAATAATTAAAAATTTATTTATAAGAGGGTAAAATTTTTATATTTAAAAAGCAAAACAAGTTTACGGAGGGAGAATAATTTTGGGTAAAAAAATTATTAAGGTGACTAAAGTTTTAATATCATTTGGCGTTGTTTTGGTTCTTGTCTTTACAATAGGTCTTGCAGGCTGTAAAAAAACACCAACCACCGAAACAAGCGAAACAACCACACAGGAAGAAACAACGGCCCAGGAAACAAGTTCCAGTGAAACCACTGAGGAAACAGGTAACAAAGTAAATAATATGGAAATAACCGGAAATATTAATATTTTCAGCGGATTGGAAATTTCAGATACAGTATTGAATTCAAGACCTTTAGCAATAATGGTTGAAAATACGCCTGATGCAAGACCGCAGTCCGGGCTTATAAATGCGGATGTCGTTTTTGAAGTAGTTGATGAATACGGTATTACAAGATTTGTTGCTGTATTTTCATCATATGATTCAGATTTGGTGGGTCCGGTAAGAAGCGCAAGGCCATATTATGCAGAGATTGCAAGAAGCCTTGATCCTATTTATGTTTTCTGGGGAACGGCTCCGATTTTTTATAAAGTTATCGAAAATCTTGGACTGGATTACTTAACTCCGCTAGGTGATGACAGTGGGAACAGTACCATTGCTGCAAATTTTATTGATGGCAATGGAGTTGATAGTAAAAGAGACAGCTCCAGAGTTGCACCACACAATGCCTATATGTTCACTCCAAGAATAAAAGAACTTGCTTCTAAGCAGGGTTATAAACTTGAAGGCGGACAACAGTCTCCATTTCATTTTAAATTAGATGCTCCTGAACCGGATAGGGGAGATATATCAAAGATAACGGTTGATTATTCAATTCCACAATATAAAGAATTGTTTGAATATGACAACAAGAATAATACTTATCTGAAATCTGTAGCCGGTTCTCCCAGCACCGACAGGGAATCGGGAAAGCAGATTGCAGTTAATAATGTAATTATTATGGTTACGGATATTAAGAATTCCGGAGACTCTTCCGGTCATATGATAGTGAGAACGACCCAGGAAGGAGAGGCTTTTTATTTCTTGGATGGGAAAGTAATTGAAGGAACATGGGGCAGAAATAGCGCACTCGATCCTTTTACTTTTAAAGATAAAGATGGAAATGTTGTATTATTCAATAGAGGACATACCTGGATAGGTCTTATTTCAGGTATTGACAGAGTGGATTATTAATAGTCCCTTGAAATGGAAAATTTTAAAAATACTTTAAACAGCAGCTTATTAAAAAGTGAAGTTTTAGGAAAAATATTATTTCCAAGCTCAGTTATAAATGATAAGGTTTCTGAGCTTGGAAATAGAATTACGGAAGATTATTCGGGTAAAGATCTGGTTCTTATCAGTGTTCTTCGTGGTGGAGTAATATTTTTAACGGATCTTGCAAGAAAAATAAATATTGATCTTACCATAGATTTTATGGGTATTTCTTCATATCATGGGATGCACCAGACCTCTACCGGTATCGTAAAAATAACTAAGGATCTGGAAGATTCAATTGAAGGCAAGGATGTAATAATTGTTGAGGATATAATAGATACCGGGCTCACTATTGCTTATTTACTCAGAAACTTAAAATCCAGATCTCCTGGCAGCATGGAAATCTGCACGCTGCTGGACAGAAATGTCAGAAGAATAGCTAATATCAATATAAAATATACAGGTTTCAGTATAGGAGAAGAGTTTGTGGTGGGATATGGCCTTGATTATAAACAAAAATACAGAAACCTTGATTCGATTTATGAGCTAAGACTAGGTATGGTCAAAAGAGATATAGAGCTTCTCAAAATGAACCAGTAAAAGCTTAAATTTTATAGGATAGCTACTTTTATTTTTGTTTTATTTAAACCGCGTTAATATGAATTTATGCACTAAAATGATATAATTCACCTTAAACAAGACTTTATTTTTTATTTTTTTACAAATAGACTTATACAAATACAAAGATAATAATTCAATAGTATGTGTGAATATATTTAATATTTAAAATTAACTGCTTATTTATTTAGAATTAATAACTTATTAAAAATAAATTGGATAAAGACTATAGATTAATTGAAATGACACTTGAAGGTGTCCGGATTGAATTCCCATCTCAGAGACCTATCATTCTTTTAAAAGAACATAAGGGTAGCAGATATCTTCCGATCTGGGTCGGTGCCTTTGAAGCTTCGGCCATTGCTCTGGAACTTTCCAATATTAAGACACCAAGACCCATGACCCATGATCTAATAATAAACATACTGAAAGATCTGGACGTTTCGGTAGATACTATAGAAGTATGCGATTTAAGAGATAATACATTCTATGCATACTTGAATCTTAAAAACCTTAAGAATAAAATAATAAAGATTGATTCCAGACCTTCTGATGCCATAGCAATTGCAGTAAGAAAAAAATGCAAAATACTAACTGCAGAGCATGTGCTTGAACAAGCAGGGCTTCAAATCCAAACTATTGAGGATGAAGTAAAAAAATTTAAAAAATTTCTTGATAATATAACTCCCGAAGATTTTGACCAAAAATAAAAAGTTATATTAAAAAGGAGAAAAATTACAAATATTTATGAAAATCAATAATACTATTCCAAAATTTAGATATAAAGAAATAAATTTTGCTCACAGAAGTGAAAAAGAATTTGCTAAAATTTTAGATTTCTATAGAATTAAATGGCGGTATGAACCTAAAACCTTTCCGATTGAATGGGATAAGATCGGTAATCCGATTGTGTCTTTTACTCCCGATTTTTATATTCCTGATTATAACCTTTTTATTGAACTTACGACATTGAATCAAAAATTGGTTACAAAAAAGAATAGAAAATTAAAAAAGCTAAGGGAATTATATCCTGATGTAAATGTGAAACTATTTTATAGAAAAGATTTTGACAGCATTTTATTTAAATTCATAAACAAGTAACTTAAAAATAAGTAACAAAATAATTTTAGCACTTATAATTAATAATTTTAATATTTATATATTATAATATAATAATATATATAATTAATATATATAATTAATATTATAATTTAGTTTAAAATGAAGTTTTATACAGTTATATTTTAAATCATTTTTTATAAAATTTTATAATTTTTTTTAATTTTTTATGGATAAATCTAAAGGCAGTTTAAAAGGTGATGCAAGAGTGTTATTTGGCAAATATGGCACAATGCAAGGCAAAATAGACTTTTGGGGAGCTTTAAGGATATTATTGGTTAAACCCGGAGTACAAGCTATGTTGTGCTATAGATTTTATCGCAAACTTTACAAAATAAGGCTTAGATTACTTGCAGAAATATGTTGCCGTATAAATTTTTTCTTTAATGGCGCAGAGATTGATCCGGGGGCGGAAATTGGATCAGGATGCAGAATCTGGCATTCCTCTGGTGTTATTATTGGCAGGGGAGTGAGGATAGGGAATAATGTCAGTATATTTGCTAACGTTGCACTGGGGGGCGTAGGACATTCAATTTTCCATCATGGGGACCCTGGCTATCCGGAAATTGGTGATAATGTTATTCTCTATACCGGTGTAACAGTCCTTGGTCCCGTCAAAATAGGAGATAATACTGTTATCGGAGCTCATTCTCTTGTCCTGGATTCCTTACCCTCAAATTGTCTTGCTGCAGGAACACCAGCCAAAGTCATAAAGCAAAGCTGAGTTATGTTAAATTATTGATAATAAGAATAATAAAGAATCTAGGTAAATAATAAGTGCAGGGGTAAAAAAATGAAGTCTGCTGAAGTAACAAAATCTCTAGTTTACATAATATACATTATCGGTACTTTATTAAATATCCTTGTTTAAGTCAAATTCTTTAAATAATATTTAAATATGATAATAATTTTAATAATATTTTAATTATTATTATTGCAGATAAATCATCTAATCGAAGTAAAAATAAATTAATTTTTACTTAAAAAGAATAAAAGAATAGATATTTAATATAATTATAAGCCCGTACTTCCGAATCCGCCTTCACCACGATCAGATTTTCCAATATCATCTACTTCTATTAATATAGCTTCATCAACTTTTTGTATTACAAGCTGACAAATTTTGTCACCTTTTCTTATATTAAATTCATTATCTTTATCAAAATTAATCATTATTATACAAATTTCACCGCGATAACCTGAATCTATTAATCCCGGACTATTAACAAGCGAAATACCATGTTTTATGGCAAGACCTGATCTGGGTTGTACAAATCCTGCATATCCTTTGGGAATTGCAACTTTTATTCCTGTTGGCACCAACTTTCTTTCATAAGGCTTGATAGCACAATCAATGGAGCTGAATAAATCCAGACCTGCATCGCCTTTATGTGAATATTTTGGAAATGGTAAAGATTTATCAAGTAACTTTATTTTTATTTTGACCATAATTAATAAAAAAAATATTTAAAATTAAAAAGATTAAAAACAGAAAAAAATTTATTATTTTCTTATCTCTTATCTTAACTTACAAATTAAATTATGGCCAGATTTATAATAAATTTTAATTAATTTCTGAAGAAATCAATTTTTAATTAAAGGAATATATAGAGTTTTTCCATATACTGATTCATTGTTTAAACTGCTCAGATTATTTACTTTCTTGACTTCACTTATAAATCTGTCTTTAGTAATCCTGTCTGAATATTTGGAAATTACATCATTTATATCATTGGTTTCATCAATTGTTATCTGCGAATACATTACAATTTCAGGATTATAAAACCTTGATTTACTGACATATAAAGCATAAATAACCAACAATGATACAAGAATTGTAAGTATTATTATAGAAATTTTCTTTAATTTTCCTATTTTTGTATGCATTCCTACACCTACCAATTATTGTTATTTTGCTATGATAAATTATATATAGAACATATGTTCGCTATTATATTAATACGAACATATGTTTGTGTCAATAGTTTTTTTAAATTTTTTTTGAATTCCTATATCTTCTACTCCCCTGCATAAGTTGGTATTACTTCTACTTCATATCTATGTTAAATTGTCCATTTTTCCAAAACAAAAAATAATGTAATTTTTTAATCATATTTGATAAAATAACCAGGTAGTTTTAATTTAGTTTTTTAAATACTAATTTATTTTTTTAAAAATCAATGTTAATACTAATAATTAAATCATTAAGGAGGAGAAATGGCAGAGATTAATTACGATAAAAATATCAATATGGATATCCTTAAAGGAAAGAAAATAGCTATCATAGGTTATGGAAGCCAAGGTCATGCTCATGCGCAAAACCTTCGTGAAAGCGGGATGGATGTAGTTGTAGGTGAACTTGAAGGAAGCAAACCATGGGAAGCAGCAAAAAGCAAGGATTTTGAAGTTTACAGTGCAGATAAGGCCGCAAAAATGGCAGACATTATAATGATACTTCTTCCAGATCAACTTCAAAAAATAATTTATTACAATGCAATTAAACCAAATATCGAAAAAGGAAATGTTTTGTGTTTTGCACACGGCTTCAATATTCATTATAACCAGATAATTCCGCAGGAAGATATTGATGTAATAATGATTGCTCCCAAAGGACCCGGACACATAGTAAGAAGAATGTATGCCGAAGGAAGCGGTGTTCCTGCGGTTATTGCAGTACAACAGGATTATTCAGGAAAGGCAAAGCAAATTGCATTAGCTTATGCAAAAGCAATTGGTGCAGGAAGAGTTGGTATTATCTCAACAACATTTCAGGAAGAAACAGAAACTGACCTGTTCGGCGAGCAGGCTGTTTTGTGTGGCGGTACTTCAGAACTTATAAGGGCTGGTTTTGACACTCTTATCGATGCGGGATACCAGCCCGAAATTGCATATTTTGAAGTTCTAAGTGAACTTAAACTTATTGTAGATCTTATATATGAGGGAGGAATTTCCTGGATGAGATATTCCATAAGCGATACTGCAGAATATGGCGATATGGTTATAGGCAAAAAAATAATTACAGATGAAACCAGAAAAAATATGAAAAAAGTACTGGAAGATATTCAGTCAGGTGCTTTTGCAAAGGATTGGATACTTGAAAACCAGGCTGGAAGGCCTTTGTACAATGCAATAAAGAAAAAAGAGGAAAATCATCCAATTGAGGTTGTCGGTAAAGAACTTAGAAAAATGATGACCTGGATAAAAAAAGAGGAAAAATAAACAATATAATAGATTAAATTAATCTAGGTGCAGGAGCGAACTAATGTTTGTAATTAATTCGCTCCTGTGTTATTATAAATACATGAGTAAAAATAAAAATGAACTAAGTGCAAGACATAAAGAAATACTGAACTTCATTATAGAAAAAATAAAAGAATCCGGATATCCTCCCACAGTAAGAGAAATAGCAAAAGCAGTTAATTTAAAATCTTCTGCTACTATCCATGCACATTTATCAAAACTTCAAGAACTTGGTTTTATTAAAAAAGATCCCAGTAAGCCCAGGACCATTGTTTTAAACTCTGAACTTATGAAATCTAAATTCGATCAATTGCCCATTAGTAATAACACTATTTTTGTTCCGGTTGTTGGTCAAATTGCTGCCGGAACCCCAATCCTAGCTGATGAAAATGTAGAGGATTATTTTCCCCTGACTCCTGATTTTGCAAAGGGTAATAATGAAGTTTTTATGTTACATGTAAAAGGAGACAGCATGGTCAATGCAGGTATCCTGGATAAAGATTACCTCATAGTCAGAAAACAAAATACGGCCATGAATGGAGAGATTGTTGCCGTTATGCTTGAAGATGAAGCAACCGTAAAAAGATTTTTTAAAAAGGCTAATAGCATAAAACTTATGCCTGAAAATGATTTCATGGAACCTATTGAAGTCAAAGAAGCAAAAATCTTGGGTAAAGTTATTGGAATTGTAAGAAAATATTTTTAATTTCTTCTGGTTTCGCTCTCTATTTTTTTATCTTTAAATATAAATTCTGCAATTCGGCCGCAGTATTTGGGATCAATTATCAAGCGAATAATAATATTATCTTCAAGGTATTTTTTGTCAACTATTTTGCAATTATTATAAATAAATGAAATCAGCTTGCCCTCATTATAGGGAATTCTTACAGTTATTTTCATCATTTGCTTTTCCCTTACTTTTATAATTTTTAAATACAAGTCTTCCAAGCCAATTTTATATAATGCCGATACAAAAATTCCATTTTTATATTTTATCTTTAAAGTTTCAAGCTGTTTGTTTTCAAGTTTGTCTATCTTATTAAATACCAGCAGTATCTGTTTGTTTAAAACTTCAATCTCTTTTAAAACCGACATAACACTTTTTATATGATTGTTGAAGTTAGGATTGCTGCAGTCAACAACCAGGAGGAGCAAATCAGCTTTTTTGACTTCCTCGAGAGTTGATTTAAAAGAAGCGACAAGCTGATGTGGCAGTTTTTCAATAAATCCTACTGTATCGGTCATTAATATTTCTTCTGTTTCAGGAATATGCATTTTTCGGGTTGTCGAGTCAAGTGTTGAAAAAAGCATATCCTTTACCAGAACATCTGATTCGGTAATTGAATTTAAAAGTGTTGACTTACCGCTGTTTGTATATCCAATCAAGGAAATAAGAAAAACATTGCTTTCTTCCCTATTTTTCCTTTGTGTGTCTCTTTGAATAGAGATCTGTTTCAATTTTTCTTCCAGCTGGCTGATTCTTTTTCTAATTTTCCTTCTGTCAACTTCAAGCTTCTGTTCCCCTGGGCCTCTTGTACCTATTCCACCACCAAGTCTTGATAGCTGGGTCCCCTTCCCTCTTAAGCGAGGCAGGATATAATTCAACTGTGCGAGTTCAACTTGCAGCTTACCTTCCCTGCTTCTTGCCCTTTGAGAAAAAATATCAAGTATAAGAGCAGTCCTATCTATAACTTTAGCGCTTAATTTTTTCTGGAGATTGCTTTGTTGCGCAGACGTTAAGTCTTCATCAAATATTACAAGATCTACTTGGCTTTTAGTAATTAAATTTTTTATTTCTTCTAATTTTCCTGTGCTTAGAAAATATTTTGGATTAAGCGCCAGCTGCTTGTGTATAATATAACCTTCAATATTAGCGCCGGCGCTTATTGTAAGATTTTTTAATTCTTCAATTTCTTCTTCAATATTTTTTGTATCTTCTTTTGATTTTATTTTGACAAATACCAGAAGAGCCATTTCTTTGCCAGCCCTACTGCTGCTACTGTTAGTGTTATCTATTTTAATAAAACCAGACCGGAAAGATTTTGTTATTTTTTTTGTCTCTTTTGTCTCAATCATAAGCAGTAAAAATTATAAGATTTTCCTTATTCTCTCTAATGCTTCTTCCAACCTATCATCTGCAATTGTGATGGATATCCTGAAATAGCCTTCACCATAATCACCAAATGCACTGCCAGGTGTTACCACTACATTTGTCTTGTTAAGCAGCAGCTCTGCAAAGCTCTTTGACGAATAACCCTTGGGAACCTTTGCCCAAATATATATAGTTGCATCCGATTTATAATAACTTAAACCAATTTTATCAAGGTTTTCAAAAATAATATTTCTTCTTTTTTTATATATGGATAAATTAGAATTAAAAATATAATCATAATTTTTGAATGCTTCAATGGCTGCAACTTGCACTGCATTGAAAACACCCGAATCAACATTCGTTTTATATTTTCCCAGGCTTGCAATTATAGCTTTATTCCCGACCGCATATCCAATTCTCCACCCTGTCATGTTAAAAGTCTTGGATAAAGAATTGAATTCGATTCCCAGTTCTTTGGCACCATAAGTGTTTAAAAAGCTGGCAGGTTTATTGGCATCATTAAAATAAACATCCGAATATGCATTATCATGACATACTATCAGATTAAATTTATCTGCAAATTCTACGGTTTTTTCAAAAAATTTTAGATCACATGAAGCAGAAGTGGGATTATTCGGATAATTTATATAAAGCAGCTTAGCCTTTTTCCCAATTTTTGCATCAATGTTGGAAAATTCCATAAGAAATTTATTTTCCTCTTTTAACGGTACTGCATAAGGAATACCACCTGCAAACATAGTCCCAATCTTATATACAAGGTAGCCTGGATCAGGGACTATTGAATAATCTCCGGGATTTATAAAGGTGTAAGCAATATTTGCTATTCCTTCCTTTGAGCCCCAGAGGGTTATTATTTCATTTTCAGGATCTAATTCCACATTAAATCTTTTTTTATAAAAATCAGCGACAGCAGTCTTGAAAAGGTTCATACCATAGCTGGAAGGATATCTATGATTTTTGGAATCTTTTGCTCCTTTATATAAGCTTTCAACAATTACATCAGGAGTTGGTATATCAGGATCACCAATTCCAAGACTTATTACATCTTCACCTTTTTCTCTTTTGGTCTGTATAATTCTGTCTATTTCAGCAAACAAATAAGGAGGCAAAGCTTTTAATCTGTTGGATTCTTCAATAACCATATAATTTTTCCTTCCGTTATCCTTTAATTTATAATTCTGCCTTCATATCTTTTTATAAATTATATCTTCCATCAAAAACATTACTAACCTTGCCTTCTAAATATACGGAATCCCCTATACCATTCCAGTGAATATGCAAATTTCCGCCAAGAAGGTTAACTATTATCCTGCTGCTTTTTATTTTTTCAAGAATCACTGAACAAACACCTGCTGCACATGCACCTGTACCGCATGCAAGTGTCTCACCTACTCCTCTTTCCCATACTCTCATCATCAATTCGGTTTTATTTTTTATTTTTATAAACTCAACATTTGTTTTTTTTGGAAACATAGTATTTGTTTCAATTTCAGGTCCCCATTTTTCAATTGGTATTTTAGCCATATCTGTATCATTTTCAAGAAATATTACACAATGCGGATTTCCCATGGAAACACAATTTATCAAAAATTCTCTAGAATCAACTTTTAGACTATAGTTTTTTACTATTCCGTCGGTATCAAGATTTTTTTTATCAATTTTTACAGGTATTTTATTCGGGTCAAATTCCGGTATTCCCATATTTACCTTTATTTCGGATGGAAATGACGGATTGATGCTTATTTTTTTTATTCCAGCCAGTGTTTCAATATTTAACTTATTTTTTTTCGAAATATCATTATCATAAATAAATCCTGCCATACATCTGATACCATTACCACACATTTCTGCTGTGGAGCCATCCTGGTTATAAAAATCCATTTTAAAATCGGCGATTTCCGATTTTTTGATTAAAATTAACCCATCTGCTCCAATACCAAAATTTCTGTTACACATTTCTGCAATTAATTGCCTTGAAATATTGCAATCATTCCTTATGCAATCAATGATTATAAAATCATTACCTTGGCCATTAAATTTTGAAAATTTAATTGTGTTCATATTTTAGATCTTTCCATATTATTTTAATTGTATCACTTATTAAATCACAAATATTATAATAATTATCAATTTTTATCCACTCTATTCGAGGGTCAGCTTTAAACCATGTCAGCTGTTTCTTTACAAGTTTTTTGGTATTTTTTATGATTTCCTTTATGGCTTCTTCGTATACAATAGAGTTGTTGAGATAGTCCAGAATTTCCTTATAGCCAACTGCTTGATTTAGGCTGATGCATTCCCTATAACCTTTACCAATAAGTGTTTTTATTTCTTCCAGTAAACCGTCTGAAAACATTCTTTCGATTCTTTTAACTATGCAATCATTCAAATTATTTTTATCTTTAAACAAACCTATAAAAGTGCAATTATAAATAGATTTTCTTTCACTCCATTTATTTTGAAAATATGAAAAAGGTTTCCCTGTGATTTCATAAACTTCAAGAGCTCTTGTAATCCTTCTTTCATCGTTCTTACTTATTTTTTTACAATATTGGGGATCTATCTCAATCAATTTATTAAAAAAGTGTTCAGTTCCTTTTAATTTTATTTCATTTTTTATATTTTCTCTTATTGCCTTATTGTTTATTTCTTCAATAGAAGAAGTAAATTCCAAATCATCGATTACGGCTCTTATATACAGACCAGATCCACCTACAAGTATCGGTATATTCTTTTTTTCAAAAAATTCTTTCTCAATGATAGATCTGCAAATGTCTCTGAATTCTACTGCCGTAACATTATGACCAGGTTCAAATAAATCTATCATATACTGATTTATTTTATATTTTTCTGTCCTTAATTTATCGGTTCCAATATTCATTCCCTTATAAACCTGCATAGAATCTATTGAAATAATGTTTGTTTTAAACAAGATGGCAAGGTTTACGGCGAGATTGCTTTTTCCGCAACAAGTAGGACCGCAAACTAAAAGAACTTTTTTTTCTTTAATTAAAATTTCTCTGATAAAATCCATATTAATTTTATCTCTTACCAAATTATTTTTTAACAGGTCGATCTCTTTCTCAGTGATAATATTCATTTTTAGAAAATATCTTATTATTATAATTTACTAAAATTACAACTCTCCGTATAAATAAAATGATTTTGCATCTTTTATTTTTACCGGAATAAACTTTCCTATAAGTTCTTTATCTCCATTGAAATTAACTATAGTATTGTTTTCCAGTCTTCCTTTCAACTGACCTGATTTTTTATTGCTAAAACATTCAACCAGAACTTCAAGCTTTAGGCCAATCATTTTTTTATTTTGTTCCAATGAAATTGAATTTTGCAATTCCACAAGTTTGTTAAACCATTGTTTTTTTATATTCAAAGCAACAACATCTTGCATATTCTCAGCAGCTGTTCCTCTTCTTTTTGAATAAATAAATGTAAATGCCCTGTCAAACCGTAAATTTTTGACTAATTCAAATGTTTCTAGAAAATCTTCCTTATTTTCCCCGGGGAAACCGACAATTATATCAGTTGTAATAGAGCAATCCGGCAGTTCGCCTCTAATAGAATGGTATAAATTAAAATAATCTTCTCTGGTATACTTTCTATTCATTAAGTTTAGAATTTTATTCGAGCCTGCCTGTAAAGGAAGATGTATATGTCTCATTATATTACTATTTTGTTTAATGACACTGATAATATCCTTGGAAAAATCTTTAGGGTGCGATGTCATAAATCTTATTCTTTTAAGTCCCTTTACTTTTGATAAATTATCCAGGAGTTCTGCAAAATTTTCAGTACCTTTTAGGTCTTTTCCATAGGAGTTTACATTCTGTCCAAGTAAAGTAATTTCGCATATACCTTTAGAAATAAGATTTTCTGTTTTTTCTATTATAAGATTCATTGGTATTGACATTTCCTCGCCCCTTACCTGTGGTACAATACAATATGAGCAATAATTGTTGCAGCCAATTATTATTGGTAAATTGGCTTTAAATTTAAATGTTCCATTAAAATTGAAGATTTCATGATCAAAGCTTTTCGTTGTTTCAGTTTCACAAATACTTTTATTGGTTTGCCTTCTCTTTTTAATCAGATCAGGTAAATTTTTTATATTCTTTGTTCCAAAAACTATATCTATATAAGGAAATTCCTTTATTATTTTTTCTCTGAGACTCTGAGCGGTACACCCTCCTACGCAAATTAAAACATCAGGATTATTAATTTTTAAGGACTTTAAATTTCCCAAATGTCCATAAAGTCTATTATCCGCCTTTTCTCTTACCGAGCATGTATTAATCAGAATTATCTTTGCAGAATTTAAATCATTGGTTCTTGAATAACCGCAAGTCTCCATTAAGTATCCGATTCTTTCAGAATCGAACTCATTCATCTGGCAGCCAAATGTTTCAATATAAAATTTTTCCGTATTTTTATCCATATAAAAATAATCAAACTAGAGATTTTTTTGGAATTATTCATTAAATCTATTAAGTAAAAAATAAAGCATTCCCGCAAAAAGTTAAAAATCTATCTTACTTCGACAGTTATAACTATTGCAGTTTTTACTTCACCATTTACATCAATATCTTTAAAAAAAGGAATGCATATAAGCTCCTGGCCTGTTGGAGCAATATATCCCCTGGCTATTGCTATAGCTTTAATTGTTTGGTTTAAGGCTCCTGCACCTATTGTCTGGATTTGTACTTTATTTTCCGTCCTTATAATTCCTGCGATTGCACCTGCTACAGAATTTGGTGCTGATTTTGATGAGACCTTGAGTAGTTTCATTATTTATATAGTTTCAATTTTTTTGCTTTAAATTAATTGTAAAGTTAATTGTATTGTTTACTTTTTTAAATTCAATGTTGTTTTCTAACGTAATAAAGTGTTTATTTCCATATTTTATAATTATTTCTTCTAATGTTTTTATTATACATCTTATTTCTTCATCTTTAAATCTATTTGCTAATTTCAGCTCATCATATAATTGAAGCTTCTTTTCACTCTTTTTTTTAACCTCAATCAAATCTTTATCATCATTAAAAAATTTATCATTAACTATATTTAAATTTACCGGTACAAGCGCATTTATCTCATTGTATATAATTCTTTGAAGATTTCTTTGAGAAATATCCATATTAAAAATTTTTTTTGTAATTTCATCTAAAATGTTATAACTATCAGTCAGAGAAGGAAAATTCATTATTTTAATATTATTCTTCATTATAAATTCATAAAATTTGTTCCACTGGGTGAATTTGGGGTAATTCTTAGAATTATTCTTTTTAAAAGACAGATGTCTCATTGTAGCAATTATTTGAGACGGTGTACCATAGTAAAAATTTATATTATTGTTTTGAAGAGCGAAGTCCAGAATAACTTTAATAATATTATTTACTCCGCCAGCCAGATGAGATTGCCCGTTACTTTCAATTAATTGAGGCAGCAATGATTGATCTTTTTTTTCCGGAATAATTTCGAGATTATCGTCTATATAAATACTTGCACCCTTCAAGTAGTCGGAAAATGTAATTTTTACCTCATCCGCAGTTAATTTCATTGAGAATAATGCCATCCCCCTTCCATGAAAACCATATGAATCCTTTATTCCGTTGTCAAGTTTTGAGGTAACCCTGGCCTGGAAAATTAAATTATGAAATTTGGGAGGAATACCATTGCCATCATCAATACAGTAGATAACTCTTCTATTATCCCCTATTTTTTTTGTACCAATGAATATGTTTCTGCTGTTGGCATCACGGCTGTTCCTTAACAACTCAATGATAATATCTTCAACGGTATGGATATCTTGGAGAGCCTGTCTTCTTTCAGCTTCTGAAATCTTTAACTTGACATAACCATTTCCCAAATCTTCTTCAATATTAAGCTTATTCTTAATATCAAGGTCGGACAGGAACCTGGTTAAATCAGTGTTATTATTTAGCATAATCTATTGCTCTGCTTTCCCTAATGACAGTTACTTTTATCTGTCCAGGGTACTCCATCTCACTTTCAATTTTTTTGGCAATATCTCTGGCAATAACAGATGCAAGATCATCATCAACTTCATCAGGTTTTACCATAACTCTTATTTCTCTTCCTGCCTGAATAGCAAAAGCTTTTTCTATGCCTGTAAATTCAGATGCAATTTTTTCAAGGCTTTCAAGCCTTTTTATATAACTTTCAAGAGTCTCACGTCTTGCACCAGGTCTTGCTCCCGATATGGAGTCTGCGGCCTGAACAATTACATCAAGAAATGTAGTTGCTTCTATTTCATTATGGTGAGATTCTATAGAATGGCAAATTTCTTCATCCTCATGCAGCCTTCTTGCAAGTTCAGCACCGATTACAGCATGAGATCCTTCTATATCGTGAGTCAATGCTTTTCCTATGTCATGCAGCAATCCTGCTCTTTTTGCCTTCCTGACGTTAAGTCCAAGTTCTCCGGCTATTATTCCCGCTACATAAGCAACTTCTTTTGAATGAATTAAGACATTCTGACCATAACTTGTTCTATATTTTAATCTTCCAAGTACTTTAACGATTCCTGGATTTACTTCAGAAATTCCGGTATCGAATATTGCCTGTTCACCTTCCATCTTTATTTCATTATTAATTAACTTACTGGCTTTATCAAACATTTCTTCTATTCTGGTAGGGTGTATTCTTCCGTCCATAATCAAATTTTCGAGAGTAACGCGAGCTATTTCCCTTCTGACGGGGTCAAAAGAAGAAAGAATAACAGCTTCAGGAGTGTCATCCACAATGATATTAATTCCTGTCAGGTTTTCAAAGACCCTTATATTTCTTCCCTCTCTTCCGATTATTCTTCCCTTCATTTCATCATTGGGAAGATTTACAACAGACACGGTAGTTTCACTAACATGTTCAATCGCACATCTCTGTATTGCCTGAACTATTATTTTTTTTGCAATCTTCTCTGCATCTTCTTTTGTTCTTGCCTCTATCTTTCTTATTTCCTTTACCGAATCAAGTTTTGCTTCTTCCTCCATTTTTTTACTTAGGATTGCTTTTGCTTCATCTCGTGTTAGTTCAGCGATTGCCTCCAATCTTAATACCTCTTTTTTTAGTGCTTCGTCCAGTCTGAATTTTAAATCATCTATTTCTTTTTCCCGCACAGAAATATTTTGTTCTTTTTTTTCGATATAAAAAGATTTTTTATCGATGGATTCTTCCTTTGAAATAAGCCTATTTTCTATTTTGGCAATTTCGTACCTTTGTCTTTTTATTTCTTCGTCATTTCTTAATTTTATATTTGCTATTTCTTCTTTTCCCTCAATTACGGCTTCTTTTTTTAATGATTGTGCTTCTTTTTTAGCATCATCAAGAATTCTTTTTGCATTATTTTCTGCAGAATTTATTTTATTATCAACAATTATCTTTCTATAATAAAAGCCCATGAAAAATCCGGCAATTATTATAATAAGTCCTATGCCGACGAATTCCAGTACCTTGACTAACATTTAAATCATCCTCTCTATAATAAAAAATCGAGCAATTTATGCCCGATTTATAATTTTTTTTGTACTTTTTGATTAATTTTTTTAAATAAAATATAATTTAATTTTAACTTAGAGTATAATCCTCTTTTACTTTTTAACTTTTTGTTATTATAAATAACTCTTATTTAAAATTTTTGTTTTCATCAATGTTAACAATTATTAATATTTCCTTAAAATTCAATAAAAATTTTTATAATTTTCAGTAAATTTATTTACTCTTCTCTTTAAACTTTTTTTAATATTGCTAACATAAATATTTGCTAATTAATTTATAAAAAGTACAAATAAATACATAAATCAAGCAAAAAAAATATTATATATAATTTTATATTCCACAGCTTTTTAAGTCAACATAATTTTAATTCATAATTTAATTTTTAGTCTGGAGTAATTCCTGAAGGCCGGTATATCTTTTTTCAACAATATTTTTATTTACTGCCATACCAATTGCTTTTTTGCTTCCAATTAATATAACGACTTCTTTTGCTCTTGTAATTGCAGTATATAAAAGGTTTCTTTGCAAAAGCATATAGTGTGAGGTTAAAATTGGAATTATAACACATTTAAATTCCGAACCCTGGGCCTTATGGACCGAGATTGCATAAGAGAGGCTGATCTCATCCAAATCATAAGAATCATATGCTACAATTTTTCCGTCAAAATCAATGTAAAGTTCTTTCAGATCAAAATTTATGTTTTTTATGAAACCAATGTCACCATTATAAACATCTTTTTCATAGTTATTTTTTAACTGTATAACCTTGTCGTTAATTTTATATTCAGTTGAACCTTTAAAGATATTTATCTTATTTTTGTTTATTGTTTCCTGTATTTTAATATTCAAATTATTCACTCCGACTATGCCCTTGTTGGTTGGTACAAGTACCTGGATGTCATGCAGCAGATTGTAATTAAATCTATTTGGTAATTTTTGAGTAATCAAATCTAAAATCATATTAACAACCTGCTCTGGTTCAATTTTTTCAATAAAATAAAAATCCTCATATTCGGATTTTTTTAAAACCGGAAATACGCCATCTCTGATTCTGTGAGCATTGAATATTATCTGGCTCTTTCCTTCCTGCCTGTAGATTCTTTGCAGGCGCACCACAGAAAAAATATTGGAATTTATAATGTCGCTGAGAACATTGCCGGGGCCCACCGCGGGGAGCTGATCTATATCTCCTACAAGTATAAGGTTTGTTTCATTTTTTATTGCCTTTAAAAAATTTTGAAAAAGCCTTATATCAAGCATTGAGGCTTCGTCAACTATTACCAGGTCTGCATCAAGCTGATCCTGTTCATTTTTAAAAAATTTATTCATTTTTGGCTGATATTTCAAGAGTCTGTGAATTGTTTTTGCTTCAATAGATGTTGTCTGGCTAAGTCTTTTAGAAGCTCTTCCTGTAGGGGCAGCAGCAAGAACTTTCTTATTTTGTTGCTGAAAAAATTTTATTACTATGTTTAAAATTGTACTTTTTCCAGTACCGGGACTGCCTGTAATTATCAGTATTTTTTCGGTTATGGATTTTTTAACTGCATCAGTTTGAATCTCATCCAGCTCTAACCCGTTTTCCAATGAAATTCTTTCAATCTCGTCTGTAAGTTCGCTGTCACTTAACTTTAAAATTTCGGTTTCATCTTTTCCTTTAAAGTCTTTTAATTGTTTAAGTTTTTCACATACATATTTTTCATCTTCATAAATATTTTTCAAATAAACCCTTTTAGCTGCATTCTTATCAATTATTTCTATTCTTTTTTCAGCTTCCAGAATGCTTAAACCTTTTTCAATCTGCAATATTTCAACTTCAAGCAGGTTTGCTGCAATGTTTATTAATTCATCTAACGGATAATAACAATTTCCTGCATCAGTAATTTCATTTAAAAGATATAAAATTCCGGATTTGATTCTGAATATTGAATCCCTTTCTATTCCGAGATTATACGAAATTTTATCTGCAGTCTTAAAACCTATGCCTAAAACATCTTCAATCAATTTGTAAGGATTGGACCTTATGACATTAATAGCTTCTTTTCCGTAAATATTATAGATTCTTGCTGAACAGTTATTGCTTATTCCATAAGACTGCATGAAAATCATTACATTTCTTATATCCTTTTGTTTTTGCCATTCGTTTTTAATTAATTCTATCCTTTTTGATCCGAAGCCTGCTATTTTCGATAACTTTCCAGGGCTCTCGTCAAGTATTTTTAAGGTATCCGACTTGAATTTTGATACTATTTTTTTTGCCATTGCCGGACCTATCCCTTTTATCAATCCTGAACCGAGATATTTTTCAATTCCTTCTTCCGTTGCAGGAATCAATATCTCAATAGTCTCAATTTCAAATTGGTTCCCATATTTTTTATTGAAAACCCATCTGCCCCTTACTTCAAGTCTTTCACCAGGTTGGGTATCAATGGATTGCCCGACAATTGTAATCATTTCTTGTGATTCTTCTGATTTAAATCTGGCAATTATATAATCATTATCAGGATTTCTATAAACTATTCTTTCTACAGTGCCTTTTAACTTTGTTGATTTACTCTCATCCATTTATTTGGCATTTATAGGAGTTGATATTAATTGAAGATAAAAATTAAAATATATTTTTTATTTTATAGTCTTTTATGAACTGAAGTGTTTCTTCAAGAGATAAATTTAATTTCGAACGGTCTTTTCTTATTTCAATTTCCAGCTTTTTGTTTTCGATATAATTTTTTCCAACTATTACTTTTAACGGGATACCTATAAGGTCAGAATCTTTAAACTTTATACCTGCTCTTACATTTCTTTCGTCATACAAAACATCTATTTTATTATTTAACATTATAGAATAAATATCCTCGGATGCCTTAAAAATTGATTCGTCCTCCATATTTATTGCTATCAGATTAACCAGAAAGGGAGCAATCGAAATTGGCCATATTATTCCTCTCTCATCAAAAAGCTGTTCGACAACCGCTGCCATTATCCTGCTTACACCAATGCCGTAACAGCCCATTATAAAAGGCTTTAATTTGCCATCTTTATCAAGAAACATTGCATCCATTTTTTCACTATATTTTGTTCCGAGTTTAAATATATGGCCTATTTCTATACCTTTTTCAAAATTTAGCTCATTTTTACAATTTACACACAAATCTCCAATTGCGGGAAATGTAAAATCCCCCCATTGAAAAACCTTAAAATCTCTGGGGTAATTCACGCCGGTGAGATGGTAATCTTGTCTGTTTGCACCGGCGATAAGGTTTTTCTTTCCTTTAATTGAATAATCGGCAAAAACGGCAATTGAAGTGTCCAAATTAACAGGCCCCAGAAATCCAATATTGAAGCTATTATCGGAGCCACTTTCAGATAATAATTCCAATTTTTTGCCTGTAAGTTTTTCACATTTAGTGAGGTTTAATTCTTTGTCTCCTCTTAAAAGGACTCCAATTACTGTGCCTTGGCTGTCTTTAAGAAGCATAGTTTTTATTATAGACTCTGCAGGCACTTTTAAAAATTCAGATAGTGATTTTATATTAGTTGTCCCCGGAGTATGAACTTCAGACAACTTCATTTCTTCTGAACTACTCTGACTATTTTCATCAGCTCTGGCAAATCCTGCCATCTCGTAATTAGCTGAAAAACCACAGGAAGGGCAATAGACGAGCCTGTCTTCACCATTATTGGACAGAATAATAAATTCATGAGAGTATCTGCCTCCTATAAGCCCGCTATCAGCTTCAACAGCAAAATATTTTAAATTCAGTCTGTCTAATATTCTTGAGTAACATTCATACATTTTATTATATATTGTATCCAGGTCCTCTTCGTTTGCGGAAAAACTATAAGCATCCTTCATAATAAATTCCCTTGCTCTCAGGATACCGTATCTTGGTCTTATCTCATCCCTGAATTTTACCTGAATCTGATAAAGGTTTACCGGGAGTTCTTTATAAGATTTGATATCCAGGAAAGCAAGATAAGTTATTAATTCTTCGTGCGTTGGGCCAAGGCAGAAATATCTTTCACTCCTATCCTTCAGTCTGAACATTTCAGGTCCATACTCAAACCATCTTTCTGATTTTATCCATAAATCTGCAGGCTGCATTGCAGGCATAAGCATTTCTATGGCTCCTGTCCTGTCCATTTCCTGTCTTACAATGTTTTCTATTTTTTTAAGAATTCTAAATCCTAAAGGCATAAATGCATATATACCCGAAGCTATTTTTCTTATCAATCCGGATCTTAAGCATAATGAATAACTTTCAATTTCAGAATCACTCGGCTCTTCTTTTAAAGTATTTATAAAAAATTCTGAATATCTCATTAGCAATCTCCCCGCAGCATATTTGATGTCAATATTTCTTCAATGAAAATGTCCAATGCTTTTTCTTTATTTACTCTTTTTAGGATTTTACCCTTTACGAATATTGCGGCTTGTTCTTTTCCAAATGCAATACCTATGTCAGCATCTTTTGCTTCTCCCGGGCCATTCACAATACATCCCATAACGGCAATTTTGATATTTTCTTTAATATTTGATGTAGATATTTCGACCTTTTTAACAAAATTTTTTAAATTTACTCTTGTTCTTCCGCATGTTGGACAAGATGTTAAATTTACTCCAAATTTTCTTAAATTGAGGCTGTTTAATATTGTATATGCTGCTTTTACTTCAGAAACAGATTTATCTGTCAATGAAACTCTTATGGTATCACCAATACCTTTTGCAAGCAGAATACCAAGACCAACTGAAGATTTTATGCTGCCTGTAAATATAGGCCCGGCCTCAGTTACACCAAGGTGGAGAGGGTAATCAATTTTATCTGAAATTATTTCATAGATAGTTATGGTTTCCAAGACTGAAGAAGCTTTTGCTGAAATTTTGAAGTTATAAAATTTTAAATTTTCCATAAATCTTACATTTTCAAGGGTGCTTTCTACAATTGAGCTTACTATGTCTCCTTTATTTTTTTTAAGAATTTTTTTTTCAATAGAACCCGAATTTATTCCTATCCTCATTGCGATATCTTTTTCTTTGGCTTTGTTGACAACTTTTTCAAGCATTTCCGGGGTTCCTATATTTCCAGGGTTTATTCTTATGCAATCTACTCCGGCATCTGCACATTCAAGCGCAAGCTTATAATCAAATTGAATGTCTGCTACAACGGGTACCTTGAAAATTTTATTTTTAATCAGATTACGCAAATAATAAACAGCCTCTTTATCCGGGACCGCAAGTCTTATTATCTCGCATCCATTCTCCATCAATTCTCTTATTTCGCTTTTTGCGGCATCATTGCCTGCCAGCTTATTTTTAAGCATAGACTGGACAGGTATTGGATTATCTCCGCCTATTTTTAAGGCTCCGACTCTTATTTCTCTTGTCTTTTTTCTTTGAATAATCATTATGGTTACATTTTAGGCAGCTTAAATGGGCTTATTATATCAAATACCAGGCCGATTAAAAGTAGTGACACTACCAGTATAATTCCTGCCGTACTATAGATTTGCATAGCTTTCTTTGAAACAGGTTTTCTTTTAATTGCCTCTATAATTAAAATTACCAGGTGTCCGCCATCAACAGGAAGAATTGGTAAAAAATTTCCATATGCTAGGAGCAATGAAACAAGAGCAACAAAAAGTATAAAATTTTGAAATCCCATAGAGGCAGATTGCTGGAATATGCTGATTACTCCTATCGGTGATACAGGCCTTGCTTCTGAAAATGGAATCTTACCCGTAAACAACATTCCAAATAATTTAAAATAGGAAACACTTACATCCCAGGTCATTTTAAAGCTTTCGCGCAGTATTTGACCAAAGCCCATTTTTACTTTCACCAATTGCGGGCTTATCCCTAAGAAACCTTCGTTATTAACATTTAAAAGTTTTACTTCTATATTTATTTCTTTTTCAGCTCTTATTATCTTATATGTAACAATCTGGCCAGGATGTGATTTTGTCAAATCAGAAAATTTTTCCCAACTATCAATTTTTTCTCCATTTATGGCAACAACTTGGTCACCTACAAGAAATCCATTTATATCTGCGGGCGACTTGGGTTCTACGTAGTTGATTATATTGGTGGGTGAAAAAACTCCCATGGAAAGATAAACAGCTATAAGAATTATGGCAAAAATGATATTGAAAATGCCGCCGCCTATTATAACCAGAAATTTTTGATAAAAAGGTTTTTTAAAAAATACTTTATCTTCAAAACCTTCCGGTATTTTTTCCTCCCTGTCCTGCCCTAAAATCCTGTTGTATCCGCCAAAAGGGATTGCGCTTAATCCATACAATGTTCCGCTTTTTTTTGATTTAAATTTTAATATTTTAGGACCAAACCCAATAAAAAATTCTATTACATGGATCTTGCTGATTTTTGCAAATGTGAAGTGTCCTAATTCATGGGCTAATACGATTAAAGAAAACCCTGTGATAGCCAAAATATATTGTACTACTGTATTAAAATTACCCATGAAAAATAAAATCCAATAGTTATTTTAATTTTATTAATATATCTATTTATAATTTTCCAAAACGTCTGTTTCTTCTCTGATAATCATATATGGCTTTATAAAAATTCTTTTTATCAAAGTCAGGCCATAACGTCTTTGTAAAATATAGTTCGGTATAGGCAATTTGCCATAGTAAAAAATTACTTATCCTATATTCCCCACTCGTTCTAATAAGTAAATCCGGATCTGGACAGTCACCGGTATATAAAAATTTAGAATAAATTTTTTCTATGTTTTCCGAACTTAATTCTTTATTTTTGTATTCCATGCAAATTTTTTTTGCAGCATTTGCTATTTCCTGTCTGGAGCCATAGCTGAAAGCAACATTTAATAAAAGTTCCTTATTGTCTTTTGTCTTTTCTTCACTAATTTTAAAAATTTCTAATATTCTTGAAGGTATGATTTCTCTTTGACCTAATAATACAACTTTGATACCGTTTCTGTATAATGATTCCAGCTCTCTTTGCAGTACTTCAACAAACAGATCCATTAGTTCATTTACTTCATCCTGAGGTCTTTGCCAATTTTCACTCGAGAATGAATATACGGTGAGATATTTTATTCCAATATCTTTACACAGAGTAACTATATTTTTTAATGCACCTGCACCTTTTTTGTGGCCAACGATACGGGGTAGACCTCTTTTTTCTGCCCAACGGCCATTTCCATCCATTATTATTGCTATATGAATTGGAATCTTATTTTTTTTTATATCACTAAGGGTTGGGGATTTAAAAGGAGCAATTATAGAGGAAATAAATCTCAAAACCTGTTTCCCTACACTTCCATAATTTCTTTTTCTTTTAGAATTAAAGCTTCGTTTATTTTTTCAATATGCTTATCTGTCAGATCCTGTATTTTTTCCTGATATTTTTTAAGATCATCTTCTGTAATTTCTTTTTTATTTTCCATTTTTTTATATTCTTCTATTATATCTCTTCGAATATTCCTTATTGCAACTCTGCCATCTTCAGAAATTTTCTTTACAAGCTTGACCAGCTCTACCCTTCTTTCTTCGTTTAGCTGGGGTATTGTCAGTCTGACGACCTTTCCGTCATTAGAAGGATTAATGCTTAGATCTGAAGACATTACCTGTTTTTCAATTTCTTTTAAAAATTTTGCCTCATAAGGAGAAATTACAATAGTTCTGGGCTCGGGGATCATAATATTGGCAATATGCTTAAGTTGAGTTTTAGTTCCGTAATAATCAATAAAGATTCTGTCAAGAAGCGCTGCTGATGCTCTCCCTGTCCTGATAGTATTAAATTCATGCTGGGTATTCTCCAGTGATTGTTTCATCTTTTTTTCACAGTCAGAAACAAGCTTTTCCTTAATTTTTATCACCCCTTGTTACTAATGTTCCAATTTTTTTTCCGAGTATGACACCCTTGATATTTCCCGGTTTAGTAATATCAAATACAACAATAGGTAAATTGTTCTCCTGACATAAAGAAATGGCAGTCGAATCCAGTATTCTTAAATCTCTGTTTAAAACTTCCATGAAAGTTAACGAATCATACTTTTCAGCATCATTGAATTTTTTAGGATCTTTGTTGTAAACACCATCAACTTTTGTAGCTTTAAAAATAATTTCTGCATTTATTTCAAGGGCCCTAAGTGCTGCAGCAGTGTCTGTTGAAAAATATGGATTTCCTGTACCGCCTGCAAAGATTACCACTCTTTTCTTTTCCAAATGTCTGAGCGCTCTTCTTCTTATAAAAGGTTCTGCAATTTGCTGCATTGTAATCGAAGATTGTACCCTTGTTGAAATACCCTTTTTTTCCAAAGAATCCTGAAGACCCACAGCATTCATGACAGTTGCAAGCATACCAATGTAATCTGCAGTAGTTCTATCCATGCCATTTGCACTTGCTGAAACACCTCTCCAAAAGTTACCGCCACCAATAACAACGGCTATTTCTAAACCCATTTCTATTACTTCTTTTATCTGGGCCGCAATATTATCCATTATTCTGGTATCTATTCCATAATTACAGTCACCGATTAAGGCTTCGCCACTTATTTTCAATAATATTCTATTATATTTTGGTACTTGCATAAAATTATTCTTTTTCAGTTTCACCAAGTACAAATCTTACAAATCTTTTTATAACAATATTTTCTCCGATAAGGGCAATATGCTCTTTGATTAAATCAGCAATAGTCACATCATTATTTTTTACATATAATTGTTCAAGCAGACAATTTTCCTGATAAAACTTATTTAACCTTCCGTCAGCGATTTTATCAACAACATTTGCTGGTTTGCCTTCGTTTAACGCCTGCTTGGCATAAATATTTTTTTCTTTCTCTATAACAGTTTCCGGTATTTCATCTCTTGAAACATAAAGAGGAGCTGCCGCCGCTATATGAAGGGCAATGTTGTGCGAAAGACTTTTAAATACTTCATTTCTTGCCACAAAATCAGTTTCACAGTTTATTTCCAGCATGACACCAATTTTTGAACCAAGATGAATATAACTATCTATTAACCCTTCTTTTGTGGGTCTTGTAGCTTTTTTAGCCGCCTTATCCAAACCTTTTTCACGTAAATACTCGCTTGCTTTATTAAAATCGCCTTTGCATTCCACAAGCGCTCTCTTGCAATCCATCATACCTACGCCGCTTTTTTCTCTTAACTTTTTTACTGTTTCAGCATTTATCTCCATTTATTTCCCCCTATCGAAAAGAATTCAATTTAAAAGATATTATTATGTCCAGACTTCATCATCTTCAGGTATGTCAATCAGTTCATCTTCTGATTGTTCTTCTGATAATTTCTTTGCTTCCATTACTTCAGGACTTTTTTCTGTTTTGATTTTTTCCTCTTTACCTTTTTTTACAGCATCGCATATTATGCTGGTTATAAGGTTGCATGATCTTATAGCATCGTCATTTCCAGGAATTATGAAATCAACTTTGTCAGGGTCACAGTTGGTATCAGTGATAGCAACAATTGGTATATGAAGCTTTTTTGCTTCTTCAACAGCAATTTCTTCCTTGTGCGGATCAATAATAAATAAAAGGTCCGGAAGGCTCTTCATACCTCTTATGCCGCCCATATTGTAAAGCAATTTTTCATACTCTTTTTTTATTTGAAGCACTTCTGTTTTTGGAAGTTTTTCAAAAACACCTGATTTTTCCATTTCTTCAATTTCTGCAATTCTTTTTGTTCTTCCACTAATAGTTTTAAAATTAGTTAATGTCCCGCCAAGCCATCTGTTTCTTACATAAGGCATTTCACATTCTTTAGCAAAATTTTCTATGATATCCTGGATTTGCTTTTTTGTACCTACAAATAAGACTGTTCCATCATTGCTTGCAGTACGTCGGACATGCTCATATGCTTCAACCAGTAATTGAAGAGTTTGCTGCAGATCGATTATATATATCCCATTTTTTTCAGCATATATATATTTTTTCATTTTTGGATTCCACCTTCGGCTTTGGTGGCCAAAATGAACACCAACTTCCAGAAGCTGCTTCATTGTAACGACATTTCCCATCGAATTCCTCCTTCATTTCTTATGGTTATTCCTCCATCACTTTAACAATCAGGCAGTCACCATAAATCTGCAAGTGATGTGTGTAATTTCAACGATAAAGTTTAACACAATCTATTTTTTTGAGCAAATTATCAACAATAAATTTTAAAATTGTAATTATTTTGCTCTGGGATGGAATTTATCATAGTCACTTTTTAGTTTTTTTAAATTAAGATGAGTATATATCTGGGTTGTTGATATATTCTCATGACCCAGCAATTCCTGAATTTCTCTTATTCCTGCACCTTCCTGTAAAAGATGAGTTGCAAAGCTGTGTCTTATGTCATGTGGGCTTATCTTTTTGTTGATTCCACATCTCTCAAGATATTTTTTTAATATTTTTCTCATACCTCTGACAGTCAGCTTTTTTCCGGATTTGTTCAAGAAAAGCGAATCAGTCTGTCTATAATTCTGTGATTTTGAAGAAAATAAAAGTTCATTTCTTATATCAATATATTCTTTTAAATGCTTGCACGCACTTTGGTTCAAATATACTACTCTGTACTTTCTACCCTTTCCAAAAACTTCTATCTCTTTATTTTCAAGGCTAACAGTCTTTAAGGTCATTCCTTCAACTTCACTTATTCTTGCACCTGTTGAATATAAAACTTCCACCAATGCCCTGTTTCTTATACCAAGACTTGTTGTTGTGTCGATACTTTCAATCAGCAGTCGTATTTCTGATTGAGTTAAAAATGAGTAAAACCTGTGGGGCTTTTTAGGTGGAATTATTAATTGTGTCAATTGAATTTTTAGAAAATTATTGTTTTCAAGAAATTTGAAATAATTTGCCAGTGATGAATATTTTCTGATTATGGTTCTGCTGGCATATTTGCAGCTGTCGAGATATTTTAAATATTTACGGAATATTTCCAAGTTTAATTGAGAGACATTTTCTATATTGTTTTTTTTAACAAAATTGATGAAATGAGAAATATCTTTTTTATATGAATTAATAGAATTTTCGGTAAGATTTTTTTCAAATTTTAAGTATCTTATATAAAAATTTAAGCTTTCCTCAAACTTAAAGGTAGTCACTTTCTATCTCTTTCATCTTCTTTTTAAGCAGGCTTCTTGTTTCCGTGACAAAATTCATAAAATCTGCTTCTTCACTTGTTTCAAAGCTTTTAGCTTCATAATCATGTTCTTTTACTGATATAAAATATTTTTTAAGATATTTCATTTAAA
>JAMCVO010000197.1 GCA_023475715.1 Actinomycetota bacterium | reverse complement strand
TTCCGGTAACGTTACCGTTTAAATTAACATTTTAATTTTATTATTAATTTGTTTTATTTCAAAGTATTAAACTACAAAAAAAAGAAAATTAGAAGCATAAATCTTAAAAAACAAATTTATACATCAGAGAAAGCCACCATATTTAACATTCAAAAGTTTAGCGTTCACGACGGCCCAGGTATTCGGTCAGTTATATTTTTAAAAGGTTGTCCCCTTAGATGCCAATGGTGCGCGAATCCTGAGTCAATTAATGGTTACTCAGAATTGATGTTTTATCAGGACAAATGCATTGGGTGCAAAAAATGTCTTAGTACATGCAAAAATAATGCTATTCAGTTGGTGGATGGAAAGCTTGAATTTGAACGTGATTTATGTAAAAATTGCGGTCGTTGTGCCAAGACATGTTATGCTGATGCAAGGAAAATTATTGGACAAGAACGTGGCGTTGAGAGCGTCAAAGCGGAAATAAATGAAGACATGGTATTTTTTAAGAATTCGGATGGAGGTATAACATTTTCGGGTGGTGAGCCTTTGTTATGGCCGGGTTTTGTAAGGAAACTAGCAGAATTTTATAAGAATCTGGAAATTTCTGTGGCAATTGAAACCTGTGGTTTTGTTCCTTGGAAAAACTTTCAGAAGATAATTGCTTATGTTGATTTAGTAATGTTTGATTTAAAATTTATCCAAGCTAAAAAACATTTTAAATACCTAGGTTGCTCGAATGAACTAATTATAAATAATCTTTTTAAAATATCTAAATATGCTGAGACAATTGTCAGGATGCCAATTATACCCAGTATTAATGATTCTAAAGAAGATATCCAGGCTACAGGTAAATTCCTTTTATCATTTTCAGATAGAATAAAGAGAGTGGAAATTCTTCCTTATCATAATTGGGCTCGTAATAAATATGAAGGTCTTGGAAGGAAATATCTATTGAATGATATAAAAACGCCAAGTAATGAATACATGAAAAGCATAAAAGAAATTTTGGAGAAATATGGATTGCAGATTCAAATAGGGGGCTGATGACCTTTGCTATATATAATAAAAAACATATTATTAAGAGAACGAACTAAATAAGATGACAGATAAAATGAGTTGTAGTCGTGGTGTAGAACAAAAAAAAATTAAAAGATCTAAGTGGAATGATGGATGTACAGATAGAATAAACAGATTAAGAGATCAGTATTGGGAGCATAAACCCGAAATTGATTTGGAAAGAGCTGTTACATATACAAGAATCTATAAAGAAACAGAGGCAGAGGATACAATCATTCGCCGTGCTAAGGCGATGCATGCATCAATTGCGGAAAAAACAATTGAAATCGGATCCAACGAATTAATTGTCGGCACCTATGGAAAACAACAGCGCGCAGTGGTAGTATGCCCGGATTTGTGCTGGAGTTGGGTTAAAGACGAGTTAGATACCATGACAACCAGATCCCAAGATCCCTATCTTATTTCTGAAAAGGACAAAAAAATCTTTAGGGAAGAAATCTTTATGTATTGGAAAGGGAAATCCCTGGAAGATTATTTTCTGGCTAATATAAGTGATGAATTAAGGAACATTAGTATTGGAACCAATGTTATTTTTGGTGATCTAAAATCACAATGTGGGGCTGGTGAGGTTGCGGTTGGATATCAGAATATAGTCTTGAAAAAGGGCTTTAAAGGAGTCAAGGAAGAAGCTGAAGAAAATCTTAAAAAATTAGATTCCCATGATATCAAGAATTATGATAAGGCAAGGTTTTATGAAGCAACTATTATTTGCTGTGAAGCAGCAAGGTTATTAGGTAAAAGATATGCTGATAAAGCCAAAGAATTGGCTTCAAACGAAATGAATGCAGATCGCAAAAAAGAACTATTCCAGATTGCAGCAGTATGTGAAAATGTTCCGTATAATCCACCGAAGACCTTCCAGGAAGCAATTCAGGCAGTATGGTTTACTCAAATTCTTTTATGTACAGAAGAAAATGCTCAATCATACTGTATCGATCGTCCGGACCAGTATCTATACCCCTTCTATAAAAAAGATAAGAAAGCAGGTAAACTTACAGATCTGCAAACTCAAGAAATGCTGGAATGTTTATGGATAAAGATGGCGGAAATTATTTGTCCTATTTCAGATACTTCAGCAAAGTTTTATGCAGGTTATATGTCTTTTCAAGGGCTTACGATCGGCGGGCTCAGATCAGACGGTTCGGATGCTGTTAATGAGCTTTCATACATGATGCTTCAGGCAACAATGAACTTGAGGATGCATTTGCCAACAATTATGGTCAGAGTAAGCAAGGAAACATCAGATAAATTTCTGATGAAGATTTTTGACCTTGTTAAACTTGGGACTGGTCAACCTGCCATCTTTTTCGATAAAACCGCAATTCCTTTACTACAAAGGCGGGGAATAAGCTTGCAGGATGCTAGGAACTGGTGTGTCGGAGGATGTGTAGAACCTCAGATTCCTGGAAAGATGAATATGTGGGATGAGGGATGCCGGTTCAGTTTTGCCACTGCGATTGAATGGGTATTGTTCAACGGTTTCAGTAAAGTTTGGAACCGGCAGATGGGGCTAACCACAGGAGATCCCCAAAATTTTAAAAACTTTAATGAGCTAAAGACGGCTGTAAAGAAGCAGTTGACATATCTGATTGAGATGTCGAATGTCCTCATAAC
>JAMCVO010000502.1 GCA_023475715.1 Actinomycetota bacterium | reverse complement strand
ATTGTTTTTTTAATTTAATAAAATATAAGTTATATATTAAAATAAAGTTTTCAAGTTGATATTATGATAGAAATGGAAGAAAAATTTAGTGCAAAAAAATTCTGGAAGGAACTTGCAAAGGGCATAATCCTGACAAATCCGGTATTTGTCCTTGTTTTAGGACTTTGTCCCACGCTTGCCGTTACTACTTCGGTTAATAACGCTCTTGGTATGGGAGCAGGTGTTATTTTTGTTTTGCTGGGATCCAATATTATAATTTCACTTATAAGAAAAATAACTCCGAATATGGTAAGGATTCCGGTCTTTATTGTTGTAATAGCAGCATTTGTTACAATCCTAAGCCTGTTGTTTGAAGCATATCTTCCACCGCTTTATGAATCTTTGGGAATTTATTTGCCGCTTATAGTTGTAAACTGCATAATTCTTGGCAGAGCTGAAGTTTTTGCCTCAAAAAATCCTGTACTTCTTTCTATGGCAGATGGCATAGGAGTAGGGATTGGCTTCACCGTTTCATTGATTATTATTTCATTTTTAAGAGAAGTTCTGGGGACAGGAAGTCTTGTAATTTTTGGAAAGCAATTATTTACAATTCCCATTCTTTCACAATCACCGCTTTCAGTATTTATCATGCCGCCCGGAGCATTTATAGTCATTGCTCTTCTGATGGCGTTATTCAGATTATTGGGGGTGCTTAAAAATGAGTAGCCTGCTTACTATATTTCTTGGAATGGTGCTGATCAATAATTTTATTTTAACAAGGTTTTTAGGTTTATGTCCTTTCTTTGGAGTTTCCAAGAAGCTTTCGAACGCAATCAGCATGGGTACGGCGGTAACTCTTGTAATGGTTATTGCCTCAATTGCAACAAGCCTCATATATAACTATATTCTGGTTCCGTATAAGGTGGAATTCATGAATATAATAATGTATATCTTAGTTATTGCTGCTCTTGTGCAAATTGTCGAGATTGTTATTAAAAGAACAAACATAACCTTATACAATGCTCTTGGAATTTATCTGCCTCTCATTACAACAAATTGTGCCGTTCTCGGAGTTACGTTAATTAATGCACAGAATAATTATTCATTGGTTCAGAGTATAATAAGCGCACTTGGAGGCGGTTTGGGATTTACGCTCATACTGATTATCATGTCTGCAATAAGGGAGAGACTTGAACTTGCGGATACTCCAAAATCGATGAGAGGTCTGCCGATTGCATTTATTATTGCTTCTTTGTTATCGCTGGCATTTATGGGATTTAATGGTTTGTTATAATTTTCTGATTTTATTAATACGATTTACGGATTTGATATGTGGATACCAATTTTAATTTTAACAGTAATAGGATTAGTTTGCGGAGTTCTGATATGGATTACCAACAGAACCCTTCCGCCTGAGCCGGCATCTCTCCAGAAAGCCGAAGAAGTTTCAGAAAAGTTACCAGGAATGAACTGCGGAGCTTGCGGTTTCCCGGGGTGTTTTGCATATGCCCAGGCATTGGCAAAAGATAAGAATGTATTTTTCAGCAATACTTGTACTACTGTTCTGCAAAATCAGGATATGCTGGGTAGTCTTGAAAAAAGCCTTAACCTTAAGGTAGATAAAGATGCCATGAATAAGAAAGCAGCTGTGTGCTGCACGGGAAATTGTGAAAATATAGGGACTTATCTCGGGATTGGTTCCTGTAAGTCAGCAAATAAGATATTAAGGGGATTTAAAAAGTGTCCTTATGGCTGTCTTGGATTAGGAGACTGCGTAAAAATCTGTCCTCAAAATGCTATCTCAATTGATATTGACAAAAAAATAGCTGTTATCGATCCAAACAAGTGCATAGGCTGCGGACTTTGTGTTAAAGAATGTCCAAGGAAAATTATAAAGCTCGTTCCTGCTGATGGAAAAGTAGTTTTTTTATGCAGCTATGAAGGTTTGAGAAATATTCCTGGCAGGGAAAAATGTGATTTCGGGTGTATAAGATGCAGGAAATGTGTTAAAGCTTGCGAAAATGATGCGATAACCTGGAACGAAGAAAAATCTATACCGGAAATAGATTATAATAAATGTAATTCATGCGGCGCCTGTATTAAAGCCTGTCCTAATAATGTTCTAAGAAAATTAACGGATATCAATCTGAAGCCAAAAATAATATCAAAGATAAAATAAGTAATAATATCGGGCATTAAAATTAAAGCAGCGGTACTTACAAAAAGTTGAAGTTATTAAAGTTGTCTGTCTTATGATATTATAATTAAAGTTATTCTATAATGAAATGCTTTGATGATTCCTGTAAAATAATTTGTTTGCATGATTTTTTACAGGAAATATCTGTTTAAGTTTTTTTGGTATATATTTTTAGATAATTATTTATTAAAAGTTAAGCCATTTCTTGTTAAAAGATGAGTATTTATTATGCCCGAGCATAGACCAACATGGGATGAATACTTTATTGCCATAACCAAACAGGTTGCCACACGTTCGACATGTTTAAGACGCAAGGTCGGAGCTATAATTGTTAAGGATAAAAGAATACTGACCACAGGATACAATGGAGCACCTAGAGGTGTTAAGAGCTGTCTTGAAATAGGCAAGTGCATGAGGCAGGAGATGGAAGTTCCGTCAGGTCAGCGGCATGAAATCTGCCGTGCCCTTCATGCAGAACAAAATGCAGTGATACAGGCAGCT
>JAMCVO010000544.1 GCA_023475715.1 Actinomycetota bacterium | reverse complement strand
TTATCTTTGAATATGCATCATACATTGCTTTGTAGTCATTTTCGAGGCCATTTTCTGTAGCGCTAAAGCTGTAAGCATCCTTCATTATAAATTCTCTCGCTCTGAGCAATCCGTATCTTGGCCTTATCTCGTCTCTGAACTTAACTTGTATCTGATATAAATTAACCGGAAGATCTTTATATGAATAGATATCAGCGCTTGCCATTGTTGTAATCAGCTCTTCATGAGTGGGTCCCAGACAAAAATCCCTCTCGTTCCTGTCAACAAGTTTAAACATTTCAGGACCATATTCATTCCATCTGTTTGACTCCTGCCATATTTCCGCTGGCTGCATTACAGGCATGAATATCTCTATTGCATTGGCATTATTCATTTCTTCTCTTACAATATTTTCAATTTTCTTTAAAATTTTGTAGCCTAACGGAAGAAATGCATACACACCTGAAGCTACTTTTCTTATAAGTCCCGCCCTGATGCTCAAAGAATGACTGATAATATCAGAATCACTGGGATCCTCTTTTAACGTTGGCAAAAAATAATCTGAAAACCTCAAATTTTCTCTCCCTACCTTTAAATTTAATATTGTTATCTAAAACTTTTTTAAATATGTTTATTTTAAAATTCTTTTTGAAATTAACAGTCTATCACATTAATTTTTCAAGTTCATTCCTGAATTCTGAAACAACATCTTTTATTTCAACACTTTTTATGATTCTTCCCTTTACAAAAATTGCAGCTTTTTTTATCGCAAAAGCAATACCGATATCTGCCTCCCGTGCTTCTCCGGGCCCGTTAACAATACATCCCATGACTGCTATTTTTAATGGCTTTGCTATTTTGCAGGATATCTTTTCAATTTCTTCGGCTATGTTTCTTAAATCAACCCTTGTCCTGCCGCATGTAGGGCAGGATATGATATCAACCCCGAACTTTCTTAAACCAAGGCTGTTCAATATATAATAACCCGCTTTCACTTCATCCACAGAATCGCCTGTCAATGATACTCTTATCGTATCTCCAATCCCTTCATACAATAATATCCCCAAACCGACCGCAGATTTTATTGAGCCTGCAAATTTTGAGCCTGCTTCAGTTATGCCAAGGTGAAGGGGATAATTTATTTTTTCAGACAGAGCTTTATAAACGCAAATTGTATCTGTTACCGAAGATGCCTTAGCTGAAATTTTAAAATTATAAAATTCCAAACTCTCAAAAAATCTTACGTATTCCAGAGTGCTCTCAATCATTGCCGTCAGATAATTATTTCCGGATTTTTTTAATATCTTTTTATCAATTGAACCCGAATTTACGCCTATTCTTATACAAGAGCCTTTTCCCTTTGCTTTTTTTATTATCAATCCTGTTTTTTCAAGCCCGCCAATGTTACCAGGATTTATCCTTACACAATGAGCTCCTGCATCAAGAGCAAGAAGCGCAAGTTCAAAATTAAACTGTACATCTGCAACCAGAGGAATTTCTTTAAAAAACCCTTCTTTAATCAAAGCACTCATATGATGCACAGAGTTTTTATCCGTAAGAGCAATCCTTATGACCTCACAGCCCGAATTTATCAATGTTCTGATTTCTTCTTTTAAAAGATTAATATGGCTGAATTTATTTTTTGTCATGGATTGAACAAGTATTTTATTATCTGCTCCTACTTTCTTGCTGCCGATAGTAATTTCCCTTGTTTTTCTTCTTATAATGCTGATGCTGCTTTCCATATCTGACAATTTGTTTTTGATAATATTTATAAATTATCTGTAAAATAGAATTAATTGCAATTAAATAAATCCAAAATCTGCTGGGTTAAGAAACAAGCGGCAATCAGAAAAATCTGAACTACATATTGTTTATATTGATAGGTTTAATGATATCGAATATAAATCCAATCATAAACAATGCAACAAAAATAATAATCCCGATATTGTTGTATATCTGGAAAGCTTTTTTACTGACAGGTTTTTTCCTTATGGCCTCAATTATTATTATCAGTATATGCCCTCCATCCAGAGGAAGCAGCGGAATTAAATTACTGAAACCAAGAATTAATGACACAAGTGAAACAAGCAGTATAAAATTCTGCGGACCCATTGCTGCTGACTGTTGAAAAATTTCAACAACACCTATCGGAGAAACAGGCCGTGCCTGTGAGAATGGCAGCTTGCCGGTAAAAAGCATCCCGAAAAGTTTGAAATATGTCACAGAAAAATTTCCAATAAGCTTAAAACTTTCCTTTAACACACCGCCAAATCCCAGCCTGATCTTTTCAAGTTTAGGGCTTATCCCCAGATATCCCTCGTTATTTTTAACTCCAAGTTTGACTTTAACACTTAATTCATTTCCGTTTCGTAATATTTTAAAAACCACATTTTCATCAGGAAATTTTTTTACGTTAACTGAAAAATCATCCCAGTTTTTAATCTGTGTATCATTCAGGTAAATAATCTTGTCATTCACATTTAAACCATATACCTGTGCTGGAGAACCTTTTTCAATAAAATCTATGGTGTTGGTCGGAGAATAGATGCCCATGCTGAAAAACACAACAATTAAAATAACTGCAAATAAAATATTCATGAACACGCCGCCAAAAATAACGGAAAATTTAACCCAGAACGGCTTGCTGAAGTATACTTTATCCTTTGCAATATCAGGAACTTTTTCTTCCCTGTCCA
>JAMCVO010000590.1 GCA_023475715.1 Actinomycetota bacterium | reverse complement strand
TAATTTCTCTAGATCCCTCCTGACTGTAATAGGTGAAATATCAAAAAGCTCTGCAATTTTTTCAACGCTTACAGTCTTTTCCTGCTGTATAAGATTTCTTATTTCTATTCTTCTCTTTTCAGGAATTCTCATTTATTTTATTTAATCAGCTGTTTTTCAATTTTCTTAATACTTCTTCTGTTATCTTGCTTACCAGATCAGAAGATACATTTGCAGCCATAGGACTTTTTTGTCCGGGACCCTGATAAACAGTTTCATTTCTATGCTTATCTATATAAGCAAAACCGGTTTCACAAACTTCCTTATTCTCAGCAATTGTCCTGATCTCTTCTCTTGATATCTGATGATGTATAGATAGATCAGCCTTGGGGTTGTTTCCAAACATTATCTGGCGGTTTATTAAAATCTTGCAGTTTGTTTCAGACACTTCGACATATAGATAAGCATAGTTGAGATCTGATGCTGCTGAAAATACACCGTGAAAAGGTATGTTACAGATAAGACCGCATTCCGGATCTATTTTTCTTCTCTCCTTGAAATTTACGACAATCCTTTCAGCCTGCTGAATTGAACCGGGAACAGATTCTTCAATATTGGTTGTGGGAAGAGTTCCAATTACACATCTTGTACCTTCGCTTACTGCAGGGATTTCCATATGTGCCGAACCAAATGACATCATGAAAGGTGGATGGGCATGAACGACCGCCTTAACCTCAGGAAAATTGTGATAAATATAATAATGGCATACAGATTCTCTTGTTATCTTGTCAAGTTCGCCAATAATAGGTACCTTGCACATATCAGTCACAATAACCGAGTCTTCGTCAATTGCCCATTGATGAAGTTCACCTGACTGCCTCGGACTTAAATATATTTTATCCCCGTCTCTGACGGATATATTTCCACCACTTGAGTCAATCAAACCTTTATCAAAAAGCAGTTTTCCTATTTCACATATGGATTTTCTGATATTCTTTGTGTTAACCATTACCACTCCCGCATAGAATTATTAATTTTCTTTAAAATTGTAGCATTGCTGCAAAATATAGTGAAATTTTAATATATCTTTACCAATAATTCAATTCATTAATAGTTTTGCAGTTTTGTTTAAATACACAAATTGGAAAACAAAGAGTAATAATTTGTTCAGATCTAAAAACTATTAATTAACTTATAAAAATCATAAGAATTATACTGCTGTTTATGCTTTTAAAAGTTCTCTTCTTCTAACCCTGATAGAGTCAATCAATATCGCAGCAATCAAAATAATCCCATTGAAGGCTTCTCTCCAGTTAACAGGGACTGACATCATTGTAAGGCCATTGGAAATTGAATTAATTATTAAAAGCGCAACAGCTACTCCAACAAGTGTTCCTCTGCCGCCAGTCAATGAAATACCGCCAAGAACTACAATTGTCAAAATAGTAAACTCAAAACCAAGGCCAAATTCTCCCTGAGCAAAAGCTGCCTGGCTTGTCATAATGACTGCCGCCATAGCAGAAGTAACTCCTGCTATTACAAAAGACCAGAATTGCATTTTTTTTGTGGAAAGCCCGGCAAGCCTTGCAGCACTTGGGTTAGATCCAACCTGATAAATATCCCTCCCAAACTTGGTAAACCTCAAAACAAGATATGCTACAACAAATACAACTAACAAATAAATAAAAGTATAAGGAATTGCTTTTGCTATGAATCCTCTGCCTAAAGCAACATATGTCTTGTTATCTATCAAAGATGGGTCATTTGCATATAAAAAAGAAAGTCCCCTAAAAACTGCAAGAGTTCCAAGAGTTGTTATAACTGAATTTATTCCGACGAATGTTACAAGAAATCCATTTAATGCACCAACTGCTGCTCCGACTAAAAGTCCTACTATAATAATCACAGGAATTGGGATGTTTCCGCCATTGACATTAAACAATTTTCCCATAACAACTGCTGAGAATCCAAGGATTGAACCTATGGATACATCAAAATTTCCTGTCAAAACAACAAATGCAAGCCCGACAGACATTACCCCCGTTACGCTTAGACTTGCAATTATTCCTTTAAAGTTTTGAAAACTGAAAAAATCTCTGTTAATGCTGCCAAAAATTACAAACATCACAATTAAAACAATTAGAAGGCTGGGGGAAATAGAATTTACCTTAAAGATATTTATCTTTTGCCCGAAGCTTTTTGCACTTGTACCGGCTTTTTCTTCTGTCATTTATTCTCCATTCAATAAAGCTTTTCAAAATAAAATTTTATGTAACTATACTATCTCCTGGCTGCCCTTGTATTTCTAATTTCATAAAGAGAAACAATCAAAATAAGGGCAATGCCTTGAAACATTTGTATAAAATATGAGGGTACATTTAAAACAGAAAGCCCATTAAATATTACCGTAACTATTAAAACACCGATAAGCGTTCCCCACACACTTCCAGCACCGCCAGCAAGCGAAATACCACCCAGGACTACTGCTGAAAGAACAGGAAGAGCCATTTTACCACCTGCAAGCGGGTTCCCCACTCCAGTTATTGAAACCATCACGATAGATGCAATACCTGCAACAAGACCCATAAAGGTATAAAGATAAATTCTTACATTTCTTACTTTAATTCCAGACAAATTCGCAACTTTAGGATTTGCACCGATAATATAAATCACTCTTCCTGTTCTTTCAGCAGTAGTCC
>JAMCVO010000378.1 GCA_023475715.1 Actinomycetota bacterium | reverse complement strand
TGGGAAAACCTATCTACGGATTTTATGCATATGACGGACCAATTTTGCAGGAAGCAGAATGGAGTAAAAAACTTGGATGGTTGGGGGATAAAAAAGAATTTATGAGTTACTGGTTCATACATGTAGATCATGGAATTAATATTTTCATGTGGCTATTGGATTCAATGTTTACTGATGTGTATGCTCAAATTAAGCACCTTGCAACCCCGCAACATGATATAAATGATTGGGGTATGGGTGTATTTACAATGGATAATGGAGCAAAAGTTATTTTGAAATGTGATGCGATAACACCACCAGAATTTGAAATTTTAGATATCAGGATTATCTGTGAGAATGGTGGATTAATGTTTAATTATCTTCCTCAGTCCTGTCTTCAGGTGGTTGGATCTAAATTGACTTCAAATAATGTATGGCAGTACAATTTTAACGATCAATGGCCAAAAGTATTACCAAAAATGGCTGAAGATTTTGCATCCTATATAGTAGATGATAAACCTATACCCAAAGATGTGAGTGGTGAAATTGCAGGGTTCAAGCTTATGAGAATTGCTGAAATAACACATCAATCCAAGTTTTTTACTCCATTCTGCTTCCTGCAAAATTGGTCCGTCATATGCATAAAATCCGTAGATAGGTTTTCCAAGTTTTCCTTCCTGTAAAATTTCCTTTGCCTGCTTTAATGATTGTGCCCAGTGCAAATTATAAGCAACCATCAATTTTACTTTTTCTTTTTTACAAACTTCAACAATTTCAAAAGCATCTTTAGAAGTACCGGCAATAGGTTTATCTACAAGTATGTGAATTTTTTCAGAAGCAAGTTTCTTTATTTCAGCCAACTTTTTTGATGGTAAACCAGTAAGAATTGCAATGTTCATACCTGAGCCTACAAATTTATCAAGATCTGTAAAAACTTTTACATCTCCAGCAATTTCTCCAAGCCTTTGCGCTTGTCTTGGGTTTTCATCAAAAACACTAACAATTTTCACTGTTTTCGAATCTTTAAGGCCTTCAATAAATGCTGTGGCGTGCAAATAACTCTGGTATCCTGATAATCCTATTTTTAACATTTTATTCTCCTTAAAATTTTTAAATTAATTTTAAACAGAGCGAATATATTTTATTACAAATTTTCTATCTCTATTAATTTTTTAATTCATGCAATTAAAGTAAAACTTCTGGATAAATTAATATTGCCCATAAAGATTTGCAGCTTCAAACATGGCAATTATATTTTCAGGGGGTACGTCTGCTTGAATATTATGAATCTGATTAAATATAAGGCCCCCGTTTTTCCCCAGTATTTTAATTCTTCTTTTAACATCCTCCTTGATATCTTCAGGAGAACCCTTAACTAAAACTTCTCTGGTATCACAGCATCCTCCCCAAAAAATAATATCTTTTCCAAATTCCCTTTTAAGCTTTTCAGGTTCCATGTCTCTTGCACTTGTCTGCACCGGATTTAAAATATCAAGGCCGGCTTCTATCATATCAGGTATAAGCTCAAAAATTGACCCGCAGCAATGAAAAAAAATCTTACATTTGCTCTTATTATGTATTAATTCCCACATTTGTCTGTACCTGTTTTTAAAATATTTTCTATACATCTTGGGTGATAAAAACGGAGCATTTTCACTGCCCATATCATCTCCAAACATCAAGATATTTACATAATCTTTACTAAGCTCCAATATCATTTCAATATTTTTTAAATACTCCTCCATCAATTTGTCCAGAAGTCTATTTACACCATTTTCATCCATATAAAGGTCGCAAAGAAAATTTTCCATTCCTCTTATACTGAAACCACCTTCCAGAAGACTGCCGCCAAATCTCAGCATAATAGCATAGTCAGTATTTTCATAAATGTTTTTAATGCAATTTTGGAAAATTTTAGCTTGAGCATTATTAAAAAGATCAAAATTTCCAGGTATCTGTACAGTATAGTCCCACAATTCTTTTTTAAAATCTTCAACATTTATATTTTCAGGAATTTTATCCATATTGCCATAAACCCAGTAAGACTAGTCTACATACAAAGATTTAGCCGGCATCCTGCCAAGTATTGTACTATCTTTATAAATAACATTTACAATGCCATCAGGCTCCACCCTGAAATTGATTCTTGACGGAACAAGACAGCGGGATCCATCATGAAGAGTAAGCTCATTCCATGGTTCCTCATGCTTTAAAAATGCCTGGCTTGCACTAATAATATCAACATTAAAAATTTTAAGTACTTCATCTTCTGGATAAGCTAATTGCATTACAAATTGCAGCATCCTTGCTAATCCATTTTTTATCCCAAGTTTTTCTCTTAATTTGTTATATGCAATTACAGTTATTCCGGTAACACTTGAACTTCCAAAGTCAATAGGAACTCTATCAGGTATTTCATGATTCAATACTTTTAAGATTCTTTCCCTTGAATTCATATTACTCCTATATTTAATTCAACTATTATTTATTTATAAAATTCTTAGGATTCTTATATCTTATCCCGGTAGTTTTTAATATAAATTAATCATTTAGATGGACAATATTATTCAAGTATATCTTTCAATAAAATTTTATTTATTCAAAAAATCAAGCGCTGCTAGAGCATATATTTTTGCAGCATCAATAATTGATTGAACTTCAACATATTCATCAGGACCATGAGCAAGTTTTATATATCC
>JAMCVO010000347.1:2194-2657 GCA_023475715.1 Actinomycetota bacterium | reverse complement strand
TAGAACTCTCCATGGATCTGAGTCTACAAACTCTGATTTAACCGGCACCTGTGCCTTAAACAAATCACGATCCGCATTTTGCGAGAGATTCTTTTTCTTCATATTATTTATCCTTACTTTTTTTATTATCATTAAGTTAATTATATATTCATATTTTGCTTGAGGTTAAAAGTTTAACTGTAACCATCAAGTTTGGATACTACTATTAATTATATATAATTTTTGTCTTCATGATGATGTTTTTATAAAATATATTTTAAATAATATTTACATTATTCTTCTTTTATCCTAATATAACCCTGTTATAATTACTTATGTGTTTTTTTTATAATTTAAAACTTGGGGAGCTTAAGGCTGAGAGGATTGGTTTTCCAATCGACCCATTAAACCTGATCTAGTTAGTACTAGCGGAGGGAAGAATATATTGAATTTATTATTTCAACTACTGCCATCCGCCGGTCAG
>JAMCVO010000347.1:0-2184 GCA_023475715.1 Actinomycetota bacterium | reverse complement strand
TCCTTCATTACGTTTTTTTATTTTATAAGTAAAAATTTAGCATTAAAAAATTTACTATAAGCTGCCGGCTCGGTTTAATTGAAACATGATTTTAAAGTGACAACACTTTAAAGATGGATGGCAAATATATAAAATTTATTCGGTAAATATAAATTAAAATAAATAAAAAAATGTAATGAAGGAACCGGAAACTGAAGAGGAATATGCATAATTTTAAAGAAAATAAATTGGAACCTGATTTTTATGAGCGCAAAACGCACGCGCTTATCGTTGCAAACGGAGTCATAGAAAACACGGCATTGGTACTGGAGATATTGTCAGGCGATTATCACTTTAATAATCAATATCTGATAATCTCGGCAGACGGAGCCGTTAAAAACTGCTTCAAACTTGGGCTTACTCCCGATGTTGTCATAGGCGATATGGATAGTATTGAAAAAAATGATATGGAAATAATCAAAAGCCAAACCATAAACACAATTTATGTAAAATCCTCCGACGAAAAAAATGAAAGCGACACTCAATTAGCTATAGAATATGCGCTTGAAAATAAAATACAAAATATTATTTTGACAGGAGCGCTTGGAAAACGTACGGACCACAGCCTGGCTAATCTTCTTAATATCGCTTCTGAGAAATTTAAAGATGCTGATTTAAAAATCCTGGATGAAAACTATGAGATCTCGGTTTTAAGAAATTCCGGAAAGATAAACGGGGCTGTCGGAAACACCCTTTCAATCTTTTCCTTAACTCCGAGTACATTTTTCATTAATACCGACGGGTTGAAATATAAACTTCACAATGAGCAATTGCTATTCAGTCCGATAAGAGGCATAAGTAATATTTTTGAAAAGGAATCAGTGCAAATAGATTTCAAAGACGGGCTGCTGCTTCTTGTAAAAGAAGTCAGGCATTTGTGAAATAATTTTTTTAAGGAATTTTGTGATGCGGTTTATTATCTGGTTATTCAATTAAGAATGAAAAAAACAAAAAATTTTTTAAATAACTTATATTCGATACTGTTTTTTTTAATTCTTGTCGCAATTTGGGAAATTGTTTCAAGAACAGGGTCAGTTCCGGGTTATATTTTACCGGCTCCAAGCACTATAATCTATAGTCTTTTTACTAATTTCAATCTTATGGGCAGACATATATTAGTCACTGTTTATGAAACAATAACCGGTTTCTTAATATCAGTTTTCTTGGGAATAATAATTGCCGTAATAATGGACGGAATGCCTTTTGTTAAAAGAGTTATATACCCTCTTCTTATAACTTCACAGACAATCCCCATCATTACTCTTGCCCCATTGTTTATAATATGGTTTGGATATGGTTACCTGCCAAAAATAATAATAGTAATCCTGATCTGCTTTTTCCCAATATCAATAAGCCTGCTTCAGGGCCTTGGTTCTGTAGATATCGAACTTACCAATCTGCTGAAATCAATGGGAGCAAACAAATACCAGATATATAAAATAGTAAAGCTTCCGGCATCGCTGCCTGGTCTTTTCTCAGGACTCAAGATTGCAGCTACCTATAGCATTATGGGAGCCACAATTGGAGAATGGGTTGGAGGTAAAGACGGCATAGGTGTATTTATGCTGAGAGCAAAATATTCTTTTTCCACCGATAAAGTTTTTGGAGCAATAATAATAATTACGGTGTTAAGTATATGTTTATTAAAATTAATTGAATTTATTGAAAGAAAATCAATGCCCTGGGTTGCTTATGAAAAAAATGAGATCACAGGCGAATAAACCTGACAGGAGAAGATAAAGATGAACAACAAAAATTTTAATTTTTTAAAAACCTTTTACATTTTCATAATTTTAATTATGTTAATGATATTTGCAGCATGTCTGCCTGCATGTAAACCTTCATTATCAGAAGAAACCCCTGGTGTGCAAAATCAGGAACTAAAAAAAATAACAGTTGTCCTGGACTGGGTTCCAAATACAAATCACACCGGTTTATATGTTGCAAAAGAAAAAGGATATTACAGTGAAGAAGGTTTTGATGTGGAAATTGTCCAGCCGACTGAGGGAGGTGCAGCAGATCTTGTTGCAGCAGGAAAAGGAGAATTCGGAATCAGCTATCAGGAACAGGTGTCCTATGCAAGAACTGCAGAGCCTGCTCTGCCTGTTAAGGCAATAGCCGCAATCATCCATTGCCCCCCATTTC
>JAMCVO010000048.1 GCA_023475715.1 Actinomycetota bacterium | reverse complement strand
TCCGGTTTTATGCTGCCATTTGTTTTTATATCAATTATCAGCTTGTCAAAGTTGGTCACTTGTCCAACACGGGTATTTTCAACTTTGAAGCTGACTCTCCTGATAGGTGAAAAAATTGTATCAAGCGGAATTACTCCGATTGGTTCTGCTTCTGAAAAATTCTCTTCAGCAGACTTATAACCTTTATTTTTTTCCAAAACAAGCTCCATATTGATAGATGCTTTATCTCCAAGTGTACCAATATATATATCAGGATTAATAATTTCAACTTCTGATGGAAGTTTAATATCTGAAGCTTTGATTTCACCTTGCGCGGATTTTTTCAGCTTCAATACGGCAGGCCCATCTCCCTGCATCTTAAATACTATCATTTTCATGTTAGCAATAAATTCCAGGATGTCTTCCTTCAGGCCATCTATAACTGCAAATTCATGGCTGACATTATCCATTTTTATTCTGGTAATACCAACCCCTTCAATCGATGACAGAAGGACCCTTCTTATTGAATTACCTAATGTATGACCAAAGCCCCTCTCAAGGGGTTCGACAATAAATATACCTTCAAACTCATCTTTATGCTTAACATTAACATTCGGTTTATGCATTTTAAGCAATTTATATCAACCTCCCAATGAAATAAAAAAGAAATAAATAATATTATTTAGAGTAGAGCTCTACTATAGTTTGCTCATTTATCGGAGCTTTAATTTCGCTGCGCTCTGGAATACGCAATACCTGACCCTTCAGGTTTGCCAAATCAACTTTCAACCACTCCGGAGGAGTAAGACTTGTTCCGGATTCTTTTGCTTCAATTATTGGAACAATCTCTTTGCTTGCGGGCATTACACTAACAGACTGACCTTCTTTTAATTGATACGAAGAAATGTTTACTTTTTTATCATTAACAGCAATATGACCATGTGATATAAGCTGCCTTGCCTGTCTTCTGGAAATGGCAAAACTCATCAAATAAATGACATTATCAAGCCGTGTTTCAAGAAGCTGAAGCAAGATTTCACCAGTAATACCTTTGGTTTTTACTGCTTTTTTATAATAATTTCTGAATTGTTTTTCAAGAACACCGTAATATCTTTTTGCTCTTTGTTTTTCTCTTAACTGAGTAGAATATTCCGTTTCAATAAGCCTCATTTTAGCTTTTTGTCCGGGGACATAAGCTTTCCTTTCGATGGCGCATTTGTCAGTATAACATCTCTGACCTTTCAAAAATAATTTTTCTTTTTCTCTTCTGCATATTTTACAAGATTGCTCTCTAACAGAAACCATTTATCTAATTCCTCCTAATCTTACTACAGTTATACCCTTCTTCTTTTACGCGGCCTGCATCCGTTATGGGGAACGGGAGTAACATCGGTGACATTGCCTATTTCAAGACCAGCTGCTGCAAGCGATCTGACAGCGGTTTCCCTTCCGGATCCAATACCTTTAACCAGAACATCAACTCTGACTACACCATGTTCTTGTGCTGACTTTGCAACTGCCGAAGCTGTAACCTGAGCAGCAAATGGAGTACTTTTTCTGGAACCCTTAAACCCCAATCCTCCGGCACTGCCCCATGCAATGGTATTGCCGTCTTGATCACTAATATTAACTATGGTATTGTTAAAAGTGGACTGCACATGTGCGATACCATAGGGCACATTCTTTTTATCTTTTCGTTTTATCCTTTTAGCTGTAGTGGTTTTTTTTACCAAAATTTACCTCCCTATTATCCTGTTACCCTTGCTTTAGCCTTAATTCCAACTGCTTTTTTTCTTCCTTTTCGCGTTCTTGCATTAGTATGTGTTCTTTGGCCTCTAACAGGTAAGCCTCTTTTATGCCTGATTCCTCTATATGAGTTTATTTCTATCAATCTTTTAATATTTTGAGTTACTTCTCTTCGAAGATCACCTTCAACTTTATAATTATTATCAATATAAGATCTTATTCTTACAATTTCATCCTCAGTTAAATCTTTTGTTTTTCTTGCAGGATCGATATTCAAATCTGCAAGTAATTTTTTAGCCATTGATCTTCCTATACCGAATATATAGGTAAGAGCTATAACAATATGTTTTTCTTTTGGTATATCTATTCCTGATATTCTAGCCAACTGAAAACCTCCTTAACCCTGTCTTTGTTTATGACGGGGATTTTTACATATAACAATTACTTTACCTTCTCTTCTTATTATTTTGCAGTTACTGCAAATTTTCTTAACTGACGGTTTGACCTTCATATTAATCACTTCTTTCTAAATATTATTCTACCCCTGGTTAAATCATATGGTGAAATTTCAACCCTGACCTTATCGCCAGGCAAAATTTTTATGTAATGCATACGCATTTTTCCAGAAATATGTCCAAGAACCTTATGCCCGTTTTCGAGTTCTACTCTGAACATGGCATTGGGTAGAGCTTCGAGTATCGTACCTTCAGCTTCAATGACCCCTTCCTTGTTAGAAATCTCAAGTCCCCCTTTTTTTACTTTAAAAATATAAATCAGTAATATTTTTACATAAAGAGCGCAAACATGTAGAATACCAAAAAAATTAAAAAATGTCTACATTATTTTATAACCGGGTTAAAACCAAAGGTCCGCTATCGGTTATAGCCACTGAATCTTCGAAATGGCATGAATATTTTCTATCTACTGTTACCACTGTCCATAAATCATCCAATACTTCGACATCGCTGCCACCAACATTTAACATAGGCTCTATTGCCAGCACCATACCTCTTTTAAGCATTGGCCCCTGACCCGGAAGGCCATAGTTTAAAACCTGAGGATCTTCATGCATTTTTTTGCCAATACCATGACCAACAAAATCTCTAACCACTGAAAAACTGTCTTGATTTGCTCTTGACTCAATTACATGTGAAATATCTGAAAGTCTATTACCTATTTTGCATTTATCAATACTTGCATTAAGAGCATCCAGGGTAGCGCTGTATAGCCTATTTACTATTTTACTTACATTACCTACTTTATAACTTCTCGCAGCATCTCCATAAAATCCATTTAATTTTACACCGACGTCTATTGATACCAGATCTCCATCCCTGATAATTCTTTTACCTGGTATGCCATGTACGACCTCTTCATTTATGGAAACACATATGCTCGCCGGAAATGCCCTGCTGCTTATCCTGCCAACATATCCTTTGAAAGCCGGATGCGCACCTTTTTTGACTATTAAATCTTCGGCTATTCTATCAAGATATCCTGTAGTAACTCCAGGTTTTAAAATTTTTTCCAGTTGTAAAAGAACTTCCGCAACCAGGGCACCAGCTTTCTGCATCAATCTAATCTCATCAGCTGATTTACAAATAATCATAAATGTTCAAGTACCCTTTCAGTCACTTGATTTTCCGGGCCGGTGCCATCTATATCTATCAGTAAATTATGCTCCCTGTAATAATCAATTAAAGGTTTTGTCTCTTTTTCATAAACATTGAGACGCTCGGAAATTACCTCTATTTCATCATCTTTTCTCTTAATTAAATCACCGCCGCATTCGGGGCATTTGGCGTTTTCAATATCTTTCAAGTTATTAATACTGCAAATATTATTGCAGCTGTGACAGATCCGCCTGCTTGTAAGCCTCTTGATAATTTCATCTTTGCTTACATCTATATTTATAACATGGTCAAGCTTTAATCCAAGCGAGTCCAGCATGTTCCGAAACATCTGTGCCTGCTTTAAATTTCTTGGGAATCCATCCATTAAAAAACCCCCGTCTGACTTCTCCCCTACAAGCTCTTTTTTTATTATCTCAATTATCAACTCATCAGGTACAAGCTTACCTTTCTTGACAAACTTAGCAGCCTTTCGGCCAAGCACCGTATCATTTTTTATCTCGTCTCTAAGGATATTACCGGTTGAAATATGCGATATTTTAAATCTTTGTATAATCTTTTTAGCCTGGGTGCCTTTTCCGGCACCAGGAGCTCCAAGCAATACCAGTCTCATTTTAAGAAACCTTCATAATCACGCATGATTAATTGAGATTCAAGCTGTCTCATCGTTTCAAGAGCAACACTTACTGCTATCAGGAGTGAGGTCCCGCCGAATCTGAATGGTATGCCTCCATATGCTATAAGTACCTCAGGCAGTAAAGCAATTAAGGCTAAAAAAATTGCTCCCGGAAGCGTTATCCTGTTTAAAATATTGGAAAGGTAATCTGCCGTATTTTTCCCAGGTCTCAGTCCCGGTATAAAACCGCCATATCTTCTTAGGTTATCAGCGGTATCCATAGGATTAAAAGTTATGGCTCCATAAAAATATGCAAATCCAATTATAAGAACAGTATATACTACTGCGTAAACCGGGTTTATTCCTCCGGCTTCACGGGGAGTCATCATATTGGCAAGTGTCTGCAGCCATTTGACGTTGGTAAATTGAGCTATTGTTGCTGGAAAAAGCAGGATTGAAACTGCAAAAATAATTGGCATAACTCCAGCTTGATTAACTTTTAACGGAATATATGTGCTCTGACCGCCAAAAACTTTCCGGCCGACAATACGTTTTGCATATTGTACCGGTATCTTTCTTTCTCCCTGCGTCATCATAATTATCGCCATGATAATTCCAACAGCTATAGCGGCAATTGCAACAAGATATATTATATTTATAGTTTTTAACCTGAAAAGACTGATAATCTGGCCCGGCATCCTTGAAACTATGGATGCAAAGATGAGCAGTGAAATTCCATTTCCGATACCATGGAGATTTATAAGCTCTCCGAGCCACATTATTAAAGTTGTTCCTGCGGTTAAAGTTATGATTATCATAAATACATGAATTAAATCAAATTTAGGGATTGCTCCAAAATTTCTAAAATAGAAAACCATCGCAACTGATTGAATTAAGGCAAGACCTACCGTCAGGTATCTGGAAATCTGTGTTATCCTTCTTCTTCCTACTTCACCCTCTTTTGCCAGCTGTTCAAGTTTGGGTATAACTACCTGCAATAACTGCATTATGATGGATGAGGTAATATAGGGCATAATGCCTAATGAAAAAACAGCAAAACGTGCAAGGGCACCGCCTGAAAACAAATCAAGCATTCCAAGCAGTCCGCCCTGAACCTGACTCATTGCTACATTTGCATCAACTCCCGGAATGGTTATATTTGCACCAAACCTGTATAATGCCAGAATTGCAATTGTATAAAAAATTCTGTTTCGAATTTCTTTTATTCTGAAAGCATTAAGAAGGGCTCTGAACATATTTTTTTACCTCTTACTTTTCCTTTGCTCTTATTTCTACTTCCGTTGTGCCACCTGCTTCTTGTATTTTCTTTACAGCATTTTTGCTGAAGAAATTAGCTTTTATTGTAAGCTTCTTGGAAATACTGCCATTACCCAAAATTTTTAGAGGATTATCTTTCTTCATGATAAGGCCTCTCTTGCTTAAAAAATTAAGATCAATAACATCACCATCTTTAAACTTGTCCAGCTGGCCGATATTTATTATATTAAATTCTTTCTTTCTCGTATTTTTAAAGCCTTTCAAATGTGGAATTCTTCTGTGAAGCGGCATCTGTCCGCCTTCAAATCCAAGCCTTATGTTTGCGCCTGAACGAGACAGCTGGCCTTTGGTTCCTCTTCCTGAAGTAGTCCCATGTCCCGAGCCATTTCCTCTTCCGACCCTTTTCCTATTTTTTACAGAACTTTTATTTGGCGCTATATCACAGAGCCTCAAGTTGATCTCCTTTCAAATGTAAAACAATTAAACTATTACTTGCTTGTCTTTAACAGATCTTATATTTAAAATCATTTCTTTCGTCTTTAAAGATAACAATCCGGAAATTGTAGCATTTACAATATTTATTGCATTGGCACTTCCCAATGATTTTGTAAGTATATCCCTGACCCCTGCAAGCTCCATTATGGCCCTTACCGGACCGCCGGCTATAACACCTGTTCCGGGGGAAGCTGGTTTCATAAAAACTCGTCCTGCACCAAATCGACCGTTTACCTCATAAGGAATAGTGCCATTAACCAGCGGAACATCAAAAAGATTTTTCTTTGCAGCATTTATTGCTTTCTGAATTGCAATTGATACTTCATTTGCTTTTCCAAAACCTATTCCTACTTTACCATTCATGTTTCCAATTGCAACAAGGGCGCTGAAACTGAACCTTCTGCCGCCTTTTACCACTTTTGCAACTCTGTTTATTTTTATAACTTTTTCACCATATTCACTATTGCTAGAAAAATCAGGCACTAAATTTCCTCCTTATAACTATTAAAATTTCAATCCGCCGGCCCGGGCTCCATCAGCCAAAGCCTTAACCCTGCCATGATATTTAAAACTTCCTCTATTAAAAACAACTTCGCTGATATTTTTTTCTTTTGCCTTCTGGGCAATAGCTTTGCCTGTATTGAAGCTTTTATCGATTTTACCTTTTTTGGTCTCTTTGCTTTCAATATTTTTACTTGAAGCTCCCGCTATTGTCTTACCGTCGATATCAATAATCTGGGCATATATATATTTGTTGGACCTGTAAACATAAAGCTTATATCTGTCCCTATTTTGATTTACTTTATAACTAACCCTGGAACTTCTTCTTATATTTTTATCTTTTCTTTTATTTTTGGTCTCCATAATTTTACTCCAGATAATTATTTTATTTAGCTGATGCTGCGGCTTTTCCGACTTTCCTTCTTATAACTTCATCTGCAAATTTTATACCTTTCCCTTTATAAGGTTCAGGTTTTCTTATGTCTCTGATTTCAGCAGAAATCTGTCCAACTCTTTGCTTGTCAATACCCTTAACCACTATGGTTGTATTATCCGGAACATCAAAAGAAATGTCGCCAGGATTTTTAAAAATAACCGGATTTGAGAAACCTGCCAAAATTTCCAGATCCTCACCTTTTTTACTGGCTCTGTACCCAACCCCAACTATTTTCAATGTTCTATCAAAGCCATGACTGACTCCTGTAATCATATTACTCAAAAGGTTCCTGTAAAGGCCATGCTTTGCGCCAAGAACCTTTGTATCAGAGATAGGGCTAAGCATTAATATATTTTCTTCTATTTTAATTTTAATATTTTTATCCACAACCAGAGACAGCTGCCCAAGCTTTCCTTTTACGGTAACTTTGTTGCCTTCCAGATTTACTTCAACACTCTCGGGTATATTTATAGGTTTTTTACCAACTCTAGACAATTTAAGCCCCCTCTTTAAAAAATCCTTCTACCAAATATAACAAATTACTTCTCCGCCAATACCTAGCTTTTTTGCTTTTTTGCCTGTCATTATACCTTGTGACGTAGAAATAATAACAGTTCCCAAGCCCCCCAGAACTCTCGGGATTTTTTCTTTTTCTGCATATACCCTCAAACCAGGCTTGCTGATTCTTTTAAGCCCTTCAATAACACCTTTTTTATCCTTGCCATATTTAAGGTATATTTTAAGAATACCATTTATATTTCCACCATCGCTGACTTCAAAACTATTTATATAACCTTCTTCAAATAAAATTTTAGCAATTTCTGCCTTAAGTTTAGAAGACGGTATAACGGCAGTGTCCAGCCTGGCTTTGCTGGCATTTCTAACCCTTGTCAACATATCCGAAATCGGATCAGTAACAGACATTTATCCTCCTTTTTACCAACTGGACTTAGTAAGCCCAGGAATTTTCCCTTCGTGAGCCATTTGCCTTAAACAAATCCTGCACAAACCAAATTTTCTATAATAAGCTCTTGATCTTCCGCATCTGTTGCATCTGTGATAAGATCTGACTTGATACTTTGGTGCTCTACTCTGTTTAGCTATAAGTGATTTTTTAGCCAATCAAAATCCTCCTGTTTCAAACCTAATTATTTCCTAAAAGGAAAGCCAAATTTTTCTAATAACACAAGCGCTTCATTGTCGTTTTTTGCAGAAACGATAAATGTTATATTCATACCTCTTACGCTTGTTACCGTATCATATTCAATCTCGGGAAATATCAACTGTTCTCTGATACCCATGGTATAGTTCCCAAGGCCATCAAAACTTTTACGGGAAAGCCCCCTAAAATCCCTGATTCTTGGTATAGCAATACTAAGAAGCCTGTCAAGAAATTCATACATCCTGTTGCCTCTTAGAGTCACCATGCAGCCTATTGAATTACCTTGTCTGATTTTAAAGCTTGCAATAGATTTCTTCGCTTTTGTTATTACTGGTTTCTGCGCAGCAATTTTTGTTAAATCAATTACGGCACCTTCCAAATCTTTGGGATTCTGTGTAGCAGTGCCCACTCCTATATTTATAGTAATTTTCTTCAGCTTTGGCACCTGCATTATGCTTTTAAACTTTAATTCCTTCATTATTTCAGGGACTATATTTTTATCATACTTCTCTTTTAGCCTTGGATTCATTAAAACTGTCCTCCACATTTTTTACATACTCTTACTTTATCGCCGGAATCTTTTAATTCGCAACCTATCGTTGTTGTTTTGCTGCAGTTAGGACAAACCACTGCAACATTTGAAATATCAAGCGGACCTTCCTTGCTTATTATACCACCCGGTTGGTTCTGGCTTTTTTTTCTGGTATGTCTTTTAATTATATTAATACCTTCAACGTATAGCCTGTTTTTTGAAGGCTCAATTCTTAAAACTTTACCGGTTTTCCCTCTATCCTTGCCCTGCAATACTTTTATTTTGTCATTTTTCTTTACTTTTAACATGTTTATCAAAACTCCTGCCTAATGGACTTAATATCAAACTACCTCAGGTGACAAAGAAATAATTTTCATAAAATTCTTTTCTCTAAGCTCTCTTGCAACAGGACCAAATATTCTTGTGCCTCTGGGATTGTTGGCAACATCGATAATAACTGCTGCATTTTCATCAAACCTTATATAAGAACCGTCTTTTCTTCTGTACTCTTTTTTGGATCTTACAAGAACTGCCTTTACAACATCACTTTTTTTAACAACTCCACCAGGGTTAGCAACCTTAACTGTTGCAGTAAAAATATCTCCAATTCGAGCATATTTCCTTTTAGAACCACCCAATACAGTAATACACATGAGCACTTTCGCCCCTGTATTATCCGCAACATTAACTCTAGTATAAGATTGAATCATTTCTAAACCCTTCTCTACTAAATTTTTGGCGCTTTTTTTACTACTTCCAGAACTCTCCATCTTTTGGTTTTGCTGAGTGGTCTGGTTTCAACAATCTTTACGATATCTCCAGCCTTGCATTTACCGCCAGGATCGTCTGCTTTCAACTTTTTAATCTTTTTCAATATCTTCTTATACAAAGGGTGCTCATAATAAGATTCAATTGCTATCGAAATAGTCTTATCCATCTTGTCGCTAACAACTATTCCTGTCCTTATTTTTCTTTTTCCTCTTTCCAACAATGTCCCCCTTAACTATTTACCAAGCTCTTTTTCTCTAATCAATGTATTTATTTTTGCAATGTCTTTCTTCAAATTATGAATCATCATATAATTCTCGAGCTGGCCTGTTGCTTTTTTAAATTTAATTGCAAAAAGATTTTTTTTAACCTCGGTTAATTTTGACTGGAGCTCTTCTTTTGTTTTTTCATTAATTTCTTTCATTTTCATTCATATCACCTAAAGTAATTATTCTTCATAAAGGAATTTAGTTTTAATCGGAAGCTTGTGAGACGCAAGTCTTATGGCTTCTTTTGCAACATCCAGATGAACTCCGGAAATTTCGAACATTATTTTACCGGGCTTAACAACTGCAACCCATAGCTCTGGGGCTCCCTTTCCTCCGCCCTGTCTCGTTTCTGCAGGTTTTTTTGTAACAGGTTTATGAGGGAATACATTTATCCAAACCTTGCCGCCTCTCTTTATGTAACGGGTCAGAGCAACTCTTGCAGATTCAATCTGTTTGCTGGTAATCCAGCCTGGTTCGAGAGCTTGAAGGCCGTATTCACCATAAGCCAGTTTCTTGCCGCCTTTTGACAAACCCTTCATTCTACCTCTTTGCTCTTTTCTGTGTTTTACCCTTTTAGGCATTAACATCGGTGACATAATAAACTCCTAATCTTCAGACTTCGCTTTTATCTTTGCTATCTATTCTTACTTCTTTCCTTTTTTCTTCAATCTCTGCCTTATCAAGCAGCACATCACCCAGATAAACCCAGACTTTAACTCCAATTTTACCGAAAGTAGTATTAGCTTCTGCGAAACCATAATCAATATCAGCACGCAATGTGTGAAGCGGTACTCTTCCTTCCCTATACCATTCTGTCCTTGCCATTTCAGCGCCGCCTAATCTGCCTGCACACTGGACCCTTATCCCTTTTGCTCCTGCTTTAAGAGCTAAAGAAACTGATTTTTTCATAGCTTTTCTGAAACTCACTCTCCCTACAAGCTGGGAGGCTATAGCTTCTGCAACAAGTTTTGCTATTATTTCGGGTTTCTTAACTTCAATAATATTTAACTGTATATTTTTACTTACTTCCTTCTGAATCATTAATCTGATATCGTTGATATTTGTGCCCCTTTTACCTATTACTACTCCTGGCTTTGAAGTAAATAAATCTACCTTAATTTCTTCTGCGGTTCGTTCGATTTCTATCTTTGAAATACCTGCATTTGCAAGCTGCTCATAAAGTACTTTTCGTATTTTTATATCTTCAAGTAAAAATTTAGCATAATCTTTAGTAGCAAACCATCTTGACTGCCAATCTTTATTTATCCCCAACCTTAGCCCGTTAGGATTAACTTTTTGACCCATTAACCTTTAGCCTCCTTTTTTACGGTTTTACCGGTGACTTTTCTTTTACCGGTGCTTACCTTAGCTGCCTTTTCTTCTGCAACTTTTTCCTTAGCAACTTTTTTCTTAGTAACTTTTTCCTCAGCAACCTTTCCTTTAGCAGCTTTCTTCTTAGCAGCTCTTTCTTTTTCTACAATAGCCTTATCCTTGCCATCAGTAACAAATACCGTTATATGCGAGGTCCTTTTCAAAATTCTGTCTGCTTTCCCTCTTGCTCTTGGTTTAAACCTCTTAAGAGTCGGACCTTCTGTAACAAATATTTCCTTAATAAATAAATCTTCCTGGTCAACCTTATACTCTTTAAAATTTTCTACTGCATTTGCAGAAGCACTTTGGATGGCTTTCTTGACTGCCCCTGCTGCTTGTCTGGGTGTAAATGTCAATATATCCATTGCTTCTTCAACTTTTTTATCTTTAACCATATCAATAATATATTTTACTTTCCTTGGCGACATCATTAAATATTTTTCAACTGCTTTTGCTTCCAAAATATGCTCCCTCTTTTACTTTACCTTTCTTGTTACTCTTTTTTCTTGACTGAAGCTGTTTTTTCGCTTTTGCCCTTATAAACATGAGGTCTTATGGACCTTGTCGGAGCAAATTCACCAAGCTTATGCCCTACCATAGATTCTGATACAAAAACCGGCACATGCCTTTTGCCATCGTGAACTGCTATGGTATGACTGACCATTTCAGGAAATATCGTAGAGCTGCGGGACCAGGTTTTTATAATTTTTTTATTGCTGGTTTCATTTAATTTTTTTATTTGTTCTAAAAGCTTTTCATCAACAAACGGCCCTTTTTTTAGAGACCTGGACATTATTTCCTCCCATAAAAATTCTTGTAAACTTATTTTTTTCTTCTTTTAATAATAAATTTATTGCTTGCTTTATTCTTTTTCCTGGTTTTATATCCAAGAGTTGGTTTCCCCCATGGAGTAACAGGATTTCTGCCAGCAGTTTTATTCTTGCCTTCGCCGCCGCCATGCGGATGATCATGCGGGTTCATTGCAGTTCCTCTTACGCTTGGTCTGACACCGAGCCATCTGTTTCTTCCTGCTTTGCCAAGATTAATAATTCCATGATCCGTATTTCCAACCTGGCCAATACAGGCCCTGCAATTTATATCAATAAATCTGACTTCATTTGAAGGTAATTTTATCTGTGCGTATTTACCTTCTTTTGCGAGTATCTGTGCAGCGCTTCCGGCAGATCTTGCAATTTCTGCACCTTTGCCTGGTTTAAGTTCAATATTATGAACAATCGTACCTACAGGAATATTCGCAAGCGGAAGGCAGTTACCTGAAACTATATCAACTCTTTCACCTGAAACTACCGTACTGCCAATCTTCAAATCCGAAGGTGCAACTATATAGCTTTTTTCTCCATCCATATACTGAATAAGAGCAATTCTTGCGCTTCTGTTCGGATCGTATTCCATGGCAATAACTTTTGCAGGCACATTATCCTTCAAGCGTTTAAAATCAACCATCCTGTAAAGTCTCTTATGTCCTCCGCCTATATGTCTTGTCGTTACACGGCCGTTATTATTTCTTCCGCCTTTTTTATTCAGAGTACCAGTAAGTGATTTCTCAGGTTCCTTTTTTGTCAGAATTGAAAAATCTGATACGGTCGCAAATCTCCTGCCGGGAGATACCGGTTTATATTTTTTTAACGCCAATTTTTACCTCCGAAACTATGTTATCCTGCCCAAGTTAGGTCGTTGATTCAAAAAAGTCTATTTTATCCTTTTTGTTGAGAGTTACAATAGCTTTTTTCTTTTTTGAGTTTCTGCCCGAAGATTTGCCTATCCTTTTGGGTTTTGACTTAACATTTATGGTATTCACACTCAATACTTTAACATTAAAAATCTTTTCAATTGCTTTCTTAACTTCACCTTTATCAACCCTGAAGTCGATAAAAAAAGAATACTGCTTATTTTGGGCGGCAGCATAACTTTTTTCGGAAACTATAGGTGAAATAATAATATCTCTAGGATCTTTCATTACCCAACCCCTTGATAAATTCTAATAATGAATTTTTAGTAAACATTAAATAATCAGCAACCAAGATATTATAAGTGCTTAATCCTTTAGAGCTTGAAATTAAAACACTTTCAATATTCTTAAATGATTTTGCAGTATTATTATTCAAATTTTCCAGAACCAGTAAAACTTTTTTTTCTGCAACTTTTAAATTTTTCAGTATTTCCTGAGCTTTTTTGGTCTTAGGGCTCTCAAACGTCATATCCTCTACAACGATTATTTTTTTATTTTTAAACTTTTCAGAGATAGCAATAAATTTCGATTTTCTGATGACTTTTTTATTAAGCTTAAATGAATAATCTCTTGGTTTGGGTCCGAATATTATCCCTCCGCCTCTCCAAAGAGGAGACCTGTTCGAACCTGCTCTGGCATTTCCTGTACCTTTTTGCCTCCATGGCTTTTTGCCGCCTCCGGAAACTTCGCTTCGGCCTTTTGTGCTGTGAGTACCAGCCCTTTGGGTTGCCAGGAATCTCTTTACCTCCTGGTAAAGGATTTCTTCATTACTGTCCTGCTTTACAATTTCATCGGAAATATTTATTTTTTCTTTTTCTTTACCTTCCAAATCTATTATATTCAAACTTACCATCGTTGCTCCCTGGTTAAAAACTACCTATATTTTTTTTATAAACAGCAGATTACCTGAAGGACCAGGAACGCTGCCCTTAACAAGAATCAAATTCTGGTCCTGTATTATATCTATAATTTCTGTGGGGGGTATCGTGACTCTTTTGCCTCCCAATCTTCCAGGCATTTTTTTGCCTTTTGCAACTCTTGAAGGTGAAGCACACATTCCGGCAGAACCAGGCTTTCTGATATTGTGAGAACCGTGAGATACAGGACCTCTGTGGAAATTGTGTCTTTCTATAACTCCTGCAAAACCTTTGCCTTTTGAATTACCGGTAATCTTTACTTTGTCTCCAACTTTAAATATCTGGAGATCTATCTGATCACCGCACTTATAATCTTTTTCAAAATTATCAAACCTTATTTCTTTCAAGTATTTTTTTGGGGGTATCTTGCCTTTTTCAAAAATACCTTTGATAGGATTGGTCACCTTTTTTTCCTTTATCGGACCAAAGCCTACTTTTAATGCATTATATCCATCATTGGCAGCATCTTTTACCTGGACAATAACGCAAGGCTGGGCCTCAATTGCTGTAATAAAAATTGCATTTCCAGCATTATTAAAAACTTGGGTTGAACCAACCTTTTTCCCATATATAGCTTTTACCATTTTTACACCACTTTCAAAACAATATTGAAAATCAACATTGAAAATCAAAAAGTCATATTATATATTTTATATTTCAATCTTTCAATATAAAAAGCAAACAATTAAATATTTTTTAAGATTTAATCTCTATATCCACACCCGCAGGAAGACTTAACCTCATAAGCAAGTCTACTGTTTTGGGTGTAGGATCTATTATATCTATAAGTCTTTTGTGTACCCTTATTTCAAAATGCTCCCTTGAATCCTTATCAACATGAGGCGACCTGATAACGCAATACACATTTTTCTTATTTGGTAATGGTATAGGACCTGATACTTTTGCC
>JAMCVO010000166.1 GCA_023475715.1 Actinomycetota bacterium | reverse complement strand
GCTGCTACTGTTCCAAAAAGAAAGGCATAAATTAATACTATTTTTTAAGTAAAAAATATAAAACAATGAATAAAATAAAGAAATTTTTAATAGCTTCAATAATACTAATTATTATAGGTACAGTAGGTCTAATCTCTGTGTGCACAATATTTAATTTATCTTCCACATCCTGCACTGTTGGAACCGGCAGCAGTTATAAATTTGGACCGGGAAACATGATGGGCATGATGAGAGGGTTTAACTATAGAAACCAAAACATAGATGTGCAGAACATAAGTTTTGACCAGGTTAAATCAACAGCGGAAAAATATCTAAGTGATATTGACCTTCAAAATATAAAAGTTAAGGAAATCATGGAGTTTTCAAATAATTTCTATATAGAAACCGTTGAAAAAGATTCCGGGATTGGAGCAGTTGAGCTTCTGCTTGATAAAACAAACGGTACTATATTTCCGGAATACGGGCCAAATATGATGTGGAATCAAAAATATGGGATGCGCTCCATGATGGGCAATAATCAGTTTGATATCAATATGGCAATTGACGAACAAAAAGCATTAGAGCTTGCAAACAGTTATCTGGCTAAAATTAACCAGAATGAATTTGCAGGTGATGAAGGGCAAAAATTTTATGGTTACTTTACTATTGATACAGTCAATAGTGATGGTAATGTTGTAGGAATGTTAAGTGTAAATGGTTTTACAGGACAAGTCTGGTATCACAGTTGGCACGGAACTTTTATTAATATGCAAGAATACGAATAGTGTTTTTAAATTGAATGCCATCTGTAAAAAGAACCGCAGTTCCAAAAGACTTGAAAGCTAAATTTATATGAAAGGAGTTAATTATTATGATGATTTTTGGTTTTATTTTTATTATCCCTATTATAATAGGCATAATATTATTAGTCATATGGTTTATAAGAAGATCAGATTTTAACTTTGACTTTATAAATAAAAGTACTACCGGTTCTGTTGAAATACTGAAGCAAAGATACGCAAAGGGCGATCTTACTAAAGAGCAATATGAAAGCATGAAAAAAGACCTAATATAATTTTTACCAAAAGAAGTCTAAAAGGTTTTTAGAAATGTAAATGTTGGCATGGATGCTCATATTATTAAATACTAATTTAAATAAAAATTATAAAAAAGGAAAAATATATATGAATAATATTTTTATACTCCATGCCAACATTTGTAAAACACTGGCAAATCCAAGAAGGCTGGAAATAATTGCCGCCCTTCGCGATGATGAGCTAACTGCAACACAAATAGTTCGAAGAATACATATAAGTAAAGCCAACCTTTCCCAGCATATGAAGATTTTGATTGAAAAAGGTGTCGTTCTTTCCAGACGGGAGTGTTTAAATGTTTTTTATAAATTATCTGATGAAAGAATAACCAAAGCTTGCGATATGATGAGAGAAGTGCTAATAAAAAATTTAGAACAAAATAAAACCATGCTAGAGGAAATCAAAGATTCTAATCAATATTAATCATGATAAACCAAAAACCCATATATCTGGATTATAACGCAACAACTCCTACCGATTTAGAAGTAGTTGAAGAAATGACTCCTTTTCTGAAAGAAAATTTTGGCAATCCTTCAAGTTCTCACTACTATGGGCAAAAAGCCAAAGAGGCTATAAAAAAAGCAAGAAGCCAGGTTGCAGATTTTTTAAATTGCAATATAAACGAAATAATTTTTACAAGCGGTGGAACAGAATCTAACAATTATGCCATAAAGGGGATTGCTTTTGAACTTATACATAAGGGAAATCATATAATTACCACTAAAATAGAACATCCTTCAGTATTGGAATCATGCAAATTTCTTGAATCAAAGGGATTTGAAATTACTTACCTTCCTGTAAACCAATCTGGTTTGATTAGTATTTATGATATAGAAGAGGCAATGAAATCCAATACCATCTTAATTACTATAATGCATTCAAATAATGAAACTGGCTCAATTCAGCCAATAGAGCAGATATCAAAACTGGCAGAAAAACATAATATTGTTTTCCATACTGATGCTGTTCAATCTGCTGGTAAAATCTCTGTTAATGTAAATAAACTTGGAGTTAGCCTGCTTTCAATTGCAGGCCATAAGATATATGCACCAAAAGGGGTAGGTGCACTGTATATTAAACAGGATATTAAACTTGAAAAATTAATTCACGGAGCAAGCCAGGAAAGTAATAGGAGAGCCGGTACAGAAAATGTGTTAGAAATAGTGGGATTAGGCAAGGCTTGTGAAATTGCAGGTAGAGATTTTGATAAAAATGTAGCTAATATGAAACTAACAAGAGACAGGCTTTATAATAGATTAAAGAAAGAAATAAGTAATATTAAATTAAACTGCAACTTTGAAAATTGCCTTCCAAATACATTAAATTTAAGTATTAAAGGGATAGATTCAAATCAACTTATAAGCAAAATAAAAAACTTTCTTGCAGTTTCTTCAGGTGCAGCATGTCATTCTGGATTGACTCAAATTTCTTATGTTTTAAAAGCCTTAAATATTTCAGACGAATGGGCAAAAGGAGCACTTCGTTTTTCTACCGGGAAAATGACTACAACAGATGATATTGATTATGCCAGTAAAATTATTGTAAATAATTTAGAATCATTATAGTAATTAAGATGGTATTGGATTTCATTGCCTCTTCTATATCATAAATACTAAT
>JAMCVO010000123.1 GCA_023475715.1 Actinomycetota bacterium | reverse complement strand
TTATTAGAGGTAACAAATGAAAAGAAATAATTTATTAATGCATATTTTGCTTGTGGTGGCTATATCTTTATTTACTTCTTTATACCAGTTTATTTTGCCTGTTTTAAAATCTATAGAATAAACATTAGACTTTAGGTCCTGCATATAAACATTGTTTCCAAGTATTAAAGGGTTTGTAGTTGCTGCGCCCCATTCACTGATTCCGGTTATGGGCATTGTCCATGCTACTCCAAGTTTTGAAATATTTTTAATGCTGATGCTGGAATTTTGAGCAGCCCTTGTGCTTTCATAATTCTGATTTGGAAGAGGCCAGTCCTTGGAGTATTTACTGACCTCGGGAGGTGCACCCTTTATACTTGTACCTGTACAGGAAAAACTCCAGAATAACATCAGCGACACCATTAAAAAAATCACCGGAAGCATAATAAACTTACTACTTTTTTTTATTTTCATTTTTTCTCATTTCTTGTGCTTATTACTAATGATATAAACACAAAATATCATTTTTTATTGAACAATAATTTTGGCAGTCATAAATGTGTGGATACCACAATGGTAGCTGAAAGTTCCTGCAGTTTTAAAAGTAAAGCTGAAAGTTGCGCCTCCTGCCATACTTCCACTGTCAAAAGCTCCATTGTCACTTGTTACAGTATGAGCATAACTGTCATTGTTAGCCCATGTGATTGTATCTCCGACTTTTATTGTCAGGCTTGCAGGATCAAATGCATTTGATTTAATTGATACTGCTTGGCTGCCGGCATTTGCAGTTGAAGCTGTTGTAGTCTCTGTTGATGTTGCAGTTGTTGTAACTGCCGAAGTACCTGCAGTACTACCTGATCCCGAACATCCTGCTAAAGAGAGAGCTGTTATTAATAAAGCCACCACAAGCAAAATATGCATTAATAAATTATTTCTTTTCATTTGTTACCTCTAATAAATTTTTCATAAACCAATAAAATTTTATATATAACTACCATTGTGGTATCCACACATTTATGACTGATAAAATTATATTTTTATTCTCTTTTTATATTTTTAATACCGGCATTGCCGCATATATACTTTAAATATTTATGATATTTTTCTTTTTGAAAAGACTTTAATTTTTTTAAGTATAATCTTGCAGTACAATAATAGTAACGGTATTTTGACTAGTTTTAAACTGGTAATTAGATTAGTATTTGTTTTGCTATTACCAATTGGGTTAAGTTTATAAGAAGGCCTCACAGATAATATGAAGTTTTCTCATTATATTGGCTGTTGAAAGTAAAACATAGAAAATAAATATTTATATATTTTAATTTTTAAAAAACAATATAATTGCTAGAATAGACTTTAGATTAATGCAAATAATTCCACTATAACAGCATTAATTTTCTCTTATGCAAGATAATTTTTATATTTTTATTGCTATACTAAAAACAGGTAAAATTTTGGAAACTGAAGAAAATAAAAAAAAAGAATCAATAGTAAGCAAATTGGAAATGTTTGATGCTCTGATGGAAAATATACCGGATAGCATTTATTTTAAAGATTTAAAAAGTAGATTTATTGAAATCAGCAAAGCCTTGGCAGAAAGGTTGAAAATAAATGATATTGATGAGGCGTTAGGAAAGACTGATTTTGATTTCTTCAGCAAGGAACATGCAGAAAAAGCATTTCGTGATGAACAATATATTATAAAAACAAATATACCTATCCTAAAAACTGTAGAAAAAGAAACTTATGTAGATAAAGAAGACAGATGGGTATCAACAATCAAAATGCCGCTTTATGGTAAAAATAGAAAACTTATTGGAATATTTGGAATTTCAAGAGACATAACGGAATACAAGAAGACTGAGCATACTATTATTGGACAGGTAAAAGAACTTCAGGCATTTTACAGTTTAACAGAGATAAGTGAAAAGGAAGACATCACCCTGGACAAACTTTATCAGGAAGTCGTTAACGTCTTACCGAAAAGCTGGCAGTATACAGAGGTCGCTTTTGCCAGAATAGTAATTGGTAGTAACGAGTTTTATACGAAAAACTATATGGAATCTGCATGGAAACAAACCGCACCAATCAAGGTGTTTGGATCAATAATAGGAATAGTCGAAGTTGGTTATCTTGAAGAAAGACCAATAGAGAGTGAGGGGCCATTCCTGAAGGACGAGAGGCTGCTTATTAACGCCATCGCCCAAAGGCTGGGACGCATTACAGAGCGCAAAAAGGCCGAGACAGAAATCCTTTACTTAAGCTACCATGACCAACTGACAGGCTTATATAACCGCAGATTTTTTGAAGAAGAGCTAAAACGTCTTAATACCAAAAGACAATTGCCTATAAGTATCATAATGGCAGACGTTGATGGTCTAAAGTATTTAAATGATAGTGGTGGGCATGAAATGGGGGATAGTTTATTAATTGCAATTTCTGAAATTATAAAAAATTCTTGCAGAAAAGAAGACATCATCACCAGATGGGGCGGCGACGAATTCATTATATCCCTCCCAAAGACATCAGAGAAGGATGCTCAAGATGTCATAGAAAGAATCAGGAAAGCAACTAAAGATCAAAAGCTAAAAGATAGAATAAATATCAGCATTTCACTTGGGTTAGCAAGAATTTTTTATAATTTCAGAAATTGCAATTAATAAACTATCCCCCATTTCATGCCCACCACTATCATTTAAATACTTTAGACCATC
>JAMCVO010000695.1 GCA_023475715.1 Actinomycetota bacterium | reverse complement strand
GATTATGGGATGCAGGACAGGACAATACTTGATCCTGATTTATGGAGAAGGAAGATAAAGCCAAGATATGAAGAATTAATATCTGACTCAAAATCCAGATATAAAAATATAAAATGGTTTCATCATTCATGCGGTTCCATATACCCGATAATCATTTATTATCGGGTATATGGAATTGATATATTAAATCCGATTCAACCTACGGCGAAAGATATGGATCCGGAAAAGCTTAAAAAAGATTTTGGCAATAGAATTACTTTCCACGGGGGTATAGATGTCCAGAAATTGCTGCCTTTCGGGACTCCTGTTCAAATAAAAAATGAAGTTAAAAGAATAATCAGCATACTGTCTGAGAATGGCGGATATCTGGTTGCTCCTTCACATAATATTCAGGCACAGACACCAGTTGAAAATGTTCTGGCATTTTATGATACTGTTAATGAATGTTTTAATGAAACATATTTGTAAAGAAAGAAAAGACAAATTATTTTACAATATTTTAATAATATTAGATAAGGCCGGATTGTTTAACTAAGATTAAAAAACACAGATATAGAGATTAAAAATGATTTTTATAATTTTAAATTGAAAGAAGATTGCTATGGAAAAAGAATATGAGCATGTAATGTTTATGCAAAAAATAAAGCCTGAAAAAACCGAAGAATATATAAAAGCACATCATGAAGCCTGGCCTGAACTACTGAAAGCTATAAAAGAATCAGGTATTGAGAGAGAATTTGTCTGGGTAAATGATAATACCTGTTATGTTTATATGATGGCTAAAGATTTTAACAAGGCATTGTCTGAGTTAGCTAATACAGAAGTATTTAAAAAATGGTCGGATAAGATGGACGGGCTGCTGGCTAAAATGCAGGATTATTCAGAAGGAGCTCAGAATGTTGTTACTTTTGATAAAGTTTTTGATTTGGAAACCCAGCTTAAAGAATTGAAATAATGAAATAAAATATAACCAATAAAGAATATGACGAACATAAAAGATGTAGCAAAGCTTGCAGGAGTCAGTATTGCTTCGGTTTCAAGATATTTGAATTCTCCGGAGGTTGTGAAACCTTCAACCAGAAAGAATATCCAGGAAGCAATAAAAGAACTTAATTACAGACCTTCTGATATAGCCCAGAGCATGAGAAATCAAACTTCGAAGTACATTGCTCTGGTTCTTGAGGAAGTGTCAAATCCCTTTTATACCGAAGTTCTTAATGGTGCGGAAGAATGCGCATTAAAAAATGGTTTCAATATAGTTGTTTTAAATATTAATAAAGATTTAAACAAAAAAATGCGGTATTACGATATTGTTTTCAGAAGAGGATTTGTTGGTGTCATATACTGCTTTTCAATGGAAGAGAGTGACGAGAAAGTTCTGAATAATCTTAAAAAGAAAGAGATACATTTTGTTTTAATAGAAAATGAAATGTTTAAGGATAAGTTTTTATGTGTAAATACAAATAACTATAAAGCAGGTTATGACGGAACAAAATATCTTATAGAAAAAGGACATAAAAACATTGCATTTATAGGTTTTAACAGATTTTCCGATCAGATAAATGTCAGGAAAAAAGGTTATCTTGATGCCCTTGGTGAATATTCAATCAAAAGTGACGAGTCGATAATTTTTGAGACAGATCTAAGTGTAGAAGGCGGTTTGAAAATTGCGGAAAAATTGGTAAAGGATATTAATAAGTTCAGCGCAATATTCTGCTGCTCGGATACTATAGCTATCGGTGTTATTAAATATTTTAATAAAAATAAAATAAAAGTACCTGACGATATTTCAATTTTAGGATTTGATGATATCGAATGGGCAAAAATAATTGATCCGGCATTAACCACTATTCATCAGAGAAAAAAGGAACTTGGATACAAGGCAGTTGAAAAAATAGTTTCAATGATCGGGAAAAACAGAAAACAAAATTCTGTTATTTTGGATGCCTATATCGTCAGCAGGGAAACCGTAAAAGACATCAGTAAATAATTTTATTGCATTTTTAAAAATTTTTAGATCAGAGGGAGTACCATCATGAATATCACTAAAGAAGAGAGAATCTTAAGAACAATAAACAGAAAGGAAATTGATTATCTTCCAAGTCAGATTGTTTTTGCTGACAGGTCAAGATACGCTGCAATAAGCAACGCCTTGGGTTTGTCTTCGGAAAATGAGCTTGATGACTATCTGGAAAATCATTTTTTTATTACTTTTACAAAGCAGGATAAACCGATGCTTTACAGGGATGTTAAAGATGAAATAGAAAAGATGAAAACAGATGGATATGCAAATCCTGACTGGGAGAATAATGTTGTTTATGATGATTGGGGTATAGGTTATAAGGTTGGGGTCGGTTCTTTTTTTGTTTCCTTCCATCCTCTGCAGGGCAAAACTACCAAAGAGATATTAAATTTTATGCCTGAAAGAATAAAAGATGCTTTAACTGAGAAAAATATCAATATTGCTGTCAAGAAGTATACTTGTCCTGATGTAGATAAGAAAGGTAATTTCGATGACTGGGAAAGGGACCTGAAAAACTATTCCGGGAATTTTATGGTATGGCCCTCTGGTTATGGCGGTATTTATGAAAGATCTTATCATATTCTTGGGTGGAACGAGTTAATGACTTATATTGCTTCTGAGCCGTCGATTGTCGAAGAAGTATTTGATAAAGTTCTTGATTATAAGATAAAG
>JAMCVO010000033.1 GCA_023475715.1 Actinomycetota bacterium | reverse complement strand
TTTTCTAACTCAGAATTTAATATAAAATTTGGATCTATCCCTAGTAAGAGGTCCATATTGTTTTGATTGGCATAATCTCTAAATATCTCGGGACCTAAGGTTTCAACATCCGGATCAAAACCTTTTACCAAAAAAGGGTTTAAAATCTTCTGAATATCCAAAAATTTATCAGGATCTTTTAAATGCCGGGCTCCTCCCATTATAGATAAATATATATTACCAACCAATCCTTTAAGTTCTAAAAAAGACGGGATAATTACATCCTCAAAAATCCTTAAATTTACAATGGGTATAGTCACCCATGCATCAGCTCCTGAAGCAATTAAACTGTTGTCTCCTATTTCTTTTCTTTGAATAGATATCCATGGAGCAAGCAGTTCATGATTTATAACTTTAAACAGCTCTTTTACAAATTTCTTATCAGTATATATATCATTTATTAAATTATCGTAACCTCTGATATTGACTGCCAGCGAAAAAGGTGCACAAAACCTGGGTTTAAAGTAGCTACCGGTAATTTATTTATAACTGCCAATAAGATCCAGCACAAATCTACATCTTCTATTATTATAAAAATCAATATTTTTTATCTTATTTAAATCAGATTTTTCTTTAATAAATGGATTTTTACCATCTACTGCCGGAAGATCTCTGTCAAAATATTTAACCTTTTGTCCCAAAGCCTCAGACTCTATATTATAAACATCATATACAGTACATATTTTATCTAATCCGTAATATGAATAAACATACTTCTGGGTACCCAAAAACAATCTGGCATCATTGAGTATCTCGACTGCATTTACATTGGCAAGCCTGATTGCATGAGTAGTTATCTGTGTATCAAAAATAAAAGATCTTTTTATATTTTTCATAAAACAAAACCCTTCTGCTTCCATTTTCCCTAGCAGTTTTAAGTTCCTTGTAATCCTTAGCATAATCTATAATATCAATACCTTTCAATTTTTTTTCATTCATAATTTCAGTTAATTACTTTTAGACCAATCAATTTAGAAAATTCTATTAACTTATCAAATATATCTTCGTATACAAAGATATAATGATTTGCTAATTGATTTTCAGCAAAAAAATCATCATTACAATCTGGAGTAAAAACCAGTGTTGACCAGCCATATGCAACAGATTCTATTGGTTTTACTCTACCCTTGCAAAAATGAAAAAAATAATTTCCTTCCCTATTGTTTTCAATTCTTCCAATAGTTACCAATCCTTCTCTAAATTCATATGAAGAAACTACACCCCCCGTGGTTTTACCATCAATGCTTATCCTGGGGTTCTGAGGTATTAAAGATATTTTAGAATTTTCTGAAGCACATTTATGAGGGCTTAAACCACAGTGGTCCATCAAAAACCCCCCTTCTTTAAGCTTATATATATCTCCAAAATAAATAGGCACATCAGCACTTATTAAACTACTCATTATTACCATAGTTATCAAGGCATGTATATCACCTTCATCTGTACACATTATACCTTCATCTGTTAGCATCGAAAGTGGAAGACAGGCAGTGCACCTAAGATAAGTTGAAAATTCATTTTGGCATTTAACAGAAAGTCCTTTCCAGTCTTTTTCTAAAGCCATTTTTTTTAAAGCAATATACATTCTTATGGATTTTTCCAATGAATCGTTATTAATTATCTCATCATGTATTTCACACTGTTCAGCAAGAATTGATTTTACATCCGATATTTCATTTGCTTCTACTTCTTCCATATTTTTATACAATATAAAAGAATCGGCTGAAGTATCAATTTCAATTCCAAACACATTTCTTACCTTATGCAAATCAAAACATGCTGTATAAATTCCCAATGAACAATAGCCGATAAGGCCTAATTTGATTTTTCTTATCAATCTTGATAAATAAGAAGCCCATGCGATATTTCTTATCTTTATAGAAATTTCTTTTTCTTCAAGAAACCCCTGCAAAGCATTAAATCTAAAACCCATTTGACTCATTGCATTTCTTAAAACAGTAAAAGCTGAATTGGATCCAAGGAAATGTCCATCCCTAATTAATCTTAAACTTTCAGTAAAACCAAGTAATAAAATATTTTCATACCTTATCTCTTCCAAAGGGTGACATAAAACTGGAGGCTCTACCCAATTTCCTGGAACAACCATATATAGATCAACATCTTTTAATTTTAAATTTTTTATTTCTGTTCTTACTTCCTGGTCATTAGTTGCATATTTACCATTAAAAAAAATTTCTATGCCTTCCTTTGATAATCTTTCTAAACCCTTTTTTAATAATTCTAGAGAAAAGCTAGATGGCTCTCTTTTATGTGAAGCTAAAATAACTCCAACTTTTGGCTTATTTAATTCACCCATTATCCCCTCCCGAATTTTTTAAAATATTTTCTAAATGATTTTTAAATATTTATTGGATATTTACCATATTTTCTTACAAACTCAACCATCTTTTTCATATTTTCTTGATGCACCGGTGTTGGTTGTATACAATGAGCACCACCAATTATGTAGCCCCCTCCGGGAGCTACATTTCTAATAAGTCTTTTAAGCTCATCATATAATTCTTTTTCAGTTCCAAAAGGTAAAATATATTGATTATCTACTGTTCCCCAAAACGATAGATTTTTTCCAAATTTTTTCTTTATTTCTACAGGATCCATGCATTTTGGCTGTACAGGATTTAAAATATATTTTACCTTTTG
>JAMCVO010000329.1 GCA_023475715.1 Actinomycetota bacterium | reverse complement strand
CCTTACAGATGCAGATGCAGGTTGCAGGCAGTAGAATTCCATACCCTTTGCTTTTAATGTTGCCTTATGTGATAACAATTATTGTTCTGGTTGGATTTGGTCCGGTAATGAAAAAAGCTGCAGCACCCAGAAAACTCGCAGTACCATATGAAAAAGGTGAGGAATAATGAAAAAATGACTGTGATTAATGTATATATTTTAATAAAAGTAACTGATTAAAGGAGAAGAGAATGAAGTTTTACACTTTACTTGCAGAATCCGAAGTGGCAGCTATTAATGATTCCGCTTTGGAGGTTCTTGAACAAACAGGTTTTTCAATAAGAGACAGGGAAGCGCTTGAAATTTTTAAAAAAGCCGGTGCGGAAATTATAAAAAAAAAAGAAATTACAAAAATACCCAGAGAAATTGTATTAAATGCAATTAAAACTATGCCAAAAAAACTGACACTTTATGGAAAAAAATCTTCAAGAGTCAATCTGGGAGAAGGAAATGTTTATTTTATGAACGGTTATGGATCTGTTAACGTATTTGACTGGCAAACCAGAACAAGAAGACCAAATACTAAAAAAGACCTTGAGAACTTCTGCAGAGTCATGGATAAAATGGAAAACGATTCGGTTTATTACAACGAAGTAACTCCACAGGAAATTGATGCAAGTGTTCTTGACAGACATAATGCACAGGTGGTGCTTGAATTTAATGAAAAGCCTTCATTTTTGGAAATTTATTCGGTAGAAGGTGCAAGAGACATATTCAGGATGATAGAAACAATCAGTGGTCCGGAATGGAAATCAAAACCTATTTGTGCATTTCAACTCTGTGGAATAACACCTCTTTTACTGGATAACCTAAGAGCTCAGCTTTTAATGGAAGTAGCAAGAATTGGCATGCCTGTCATATTCGGAACATTACCTCAGATGTGCGGAACATCACCAGCGACTCTTGCAGGAACTGTTGTGGTGCAGACAGCGGAAACTCTGGGAGCATTGACTCTGACCCAATTGATAAATCCTGGAGTTCCATTTATTCTGAATAACTTTGCTGCCGCAATGGATCAAAAATATGGTGTTTTTGCTTCAGGAGGCCCTGAGATGTCTTTAATGCAGGGTGCAACAGCACAAATTTGCAGATTTTATGGGATGCCTCAAATAGGAACGTCGGGCTCCACAGAGTCAAACTTTTTTGACATTCAGGCAGGATATGAGAAATCCATGTCTACCCTTTTTGCAGCACTTGCCGGAGTAGAACTTATTCATGGTGCCGTATCCGGGTGGGTTCAGAGCGTTCTCTCCCACAGTCTTGCCGCAGCTGTTGTTTCAAATGAAATATGCGGATATGTAAAAAGGATACTTGAAGGTGTGAAAGTAAATAAAGACACGCTGGCTGTCGATGTTATTAAGGATATCGGTCCGGGGGGCAATTTTTTAATGCATTCTCATACCATGAAATATTTCAGATCAGAAATATGGGAACCTAAAATAGCAAGAAGACTGACTCCGTCAGAATGGGAAAATCAGGGAATGAAGGGTGTAATGGATTATGCGCAGGAGCAAGTTGACAGAATTCTTTCAGAAGATCCTGTTTCATATATTTCCGCTGATGCTAAAAATGAAATTGCAGAAATAGTTGAAAAAGCGGATAAGGACTATGCAAAAAAATAATTCCTTAAAAATAGCAGTTAATAAAAACATATCCGACCTTAAGTGTCGGGAAAACAAATAATATAAAAAGTTGGGAGTGAAAAAGTTGTCAAGAAAAATGACATCACGTGAGAGGGTTCTGACTTCAATAGCGCATAAAGAACCTGATAGAATTCCTGTTGACTTTGGAGGGACAAACTGTTCCACAATACACAGCATTGCACATAGAAACCTGATGGAACTTATGGGGTTTAAACATTTTGAAGAAGAGATGTATGATATAATTCAGCAGGTTGTCCGCCCCGATCAAAGGCTTTTAAAAATATTTGGAGCAGATACCCATTTAATACTTCCGGGATTTTCTGATGATTTTAATTTGGAAATAACGAGTGACGGGAATTACAGTTATCTTACGGACGAATGGGGTACGAAATATCGAAAACCGCATAAGGGATTTTTTTATGATTTTTATTCAAACCCACTTGCAGAAACTACGCGGGAACAATTTAAAAAATTTAAGTTTCCGGACCCCCGGAATAAAGGAAGGACAAAAAATCTTCACCAACAGGCTAAAAAAGTTTTTGAGAATACTGAATATGCTTTAATAATGTCTGATGGAATCTGGGGAATGCTGCAGCACTCTGCATTACTTTTAGGTTTTCATAGATTGTATGAAGCTCTTGCAAGTGATCTAAAGCTGATAACTTCGATATTAGACAGACTGCTGGAATATGAGATGGGTTATTGGGAGTCTGTTTTTAATGAAGTAAAGGGATATATACAAATAGTTCACATATCCGACGATCTTGGTGGACAGTTTGGACCAAATATCAATCCTCTGGTTTACAGAAAAATTATAAAACCTTATCATAAAAAACTGATAAGTTTTATCAGAAAAAAAGCTGATGTAAAGATTCTTTTTCATTCATGTGGTTCCATTTATGAATTTATTCCTGATTTTATTGATATGGGCATAGACATATTGAACCCTGTTCAGGTTTCTGCGGCAAATATGGATTCAGCAAAATTAAAAAAAGAGTTTGGCCGGGATATTACATTCTGGG
>JAMCVO010000577.1 GCA_023475715.1 Actinomycetota bacterium | reverse complement strand
TGATGCAAAACAATTTGAGCTCAAAATTGACTATCCCATAACATTATTTTTAAAAATTGAAAATCTTTTATAAGTTCTCTTTTTAAATCTTAATTTCCAGAGCTTTATTGAAATATCAATTATTTTAAAATTGGGAGCTTTACTGTCTCGCCTGTTTCAACAGACCTATCGATAGCCAAACCTACTTCATGAACTGGAATTGCAAAATCCAGACGTATTTTATTATCAACATTATTTAGGATATCATCAACAAATGCATTTACTGTTGTTCTGAAGGGATGATGTGCAACATCTCCATTATTGATCAGGGTGCAATTAAAAGTCTGGAAATCTTCTTGACCAGCAAAAATTTCTTTAGTGAAAAATTTTTCATTTTCTATAGAGCCCTTAGTACCATGAATTATGATATTAAATGTATAAGGACACTCGATCTCAAAGCTTCCACCTGTGTTTCCTATAGCCCCATTCTTAAACTTTAGTGAGGATGTAATAGTCGGAGGATATTCATATTCCATCCTGTGACCCCAGGTACCGTATCCGTGTACTTCAGATACTTCCCCTCCTACACGCATAAGAACTCCAATAGCATGGCACGCTGCTAACATTGACACAGAAGATCCACCCTTTTTTGTATATGGTGCCCAAGCCCAACCTGGCCACCATGGACCAAGCTCATGCCAGTAATCAGTTTCAATAAAAAATGGGACTCCAATAGCACCTTTTTCTATCAAGCTTTTTATGCATAGAAATTGGTCATAATACTCTACTACAAAACCGACTATTGACTTAATTTTATACTTGGCTTTTGCTTCCTCATAAGCTTTTTTTACTGCTTTAAGCTCATCAAGATTATGTACAATTGGTTTCTCTGCAAAAATATGCTTCCCGGCCTCACAAGCCTTAATGATTTCTTCAGCTCTTAAAAAATTAGGGGAACACATAGAAATGATGTCTATATCATCTCTTTTTAGAAGATCGTCATATGAATCCAGAATATCACAATCAAGATTGTAGAGGGCTTTCTTCTTTTCTGCGCTTTCTCGTTTCCTTGAAGCAAGAGCTTTAATCTCACACTTGGGATTATTCATATAACCTTTTATATGTTCTCCTGCTACCCACCCCATGCCGAATAATCCTACACCTAGTTTATCCTTAGCCATTTTTAGACTCCTTTCTTTTTAATTTTTATGATTCTATTAAATAAATTAATGAAAATAATAATTTTATTAAATATTTTATTTCCAAACGAATTTCTGTAGATTCAAAGGAAGCTTTGTCATAACCTCAACTTCTTTATTAAATTTTCCCAAAGTCTTCTCTATTAATATAAAATCAAGACCAGGAATTATTACTTCATCCCACTTATTACCGATTCCTTTAACTGCTACATCTAGCATCATTGCTATTTGCTTACCTAAAGGTTTCTCAGAATTTAATGTTATTGCTCCATAGAATTCCTGACATTCCGTATAACCAGTGTTATGGGTTCCTGTATATGGTTTTAATTTTAAAAAATCAATATTTTTTCCAATTTTCTTTTGAACTTCTACTTGCTTTTCTAAAAAGAAATCAACAAGAGCTTGCTCCTGTATTTTCGCCGGTAAATTGTTTTTTGAAATATTTATAAAAGCATCTAAACCGACTTTAAACGCCTCTTCTAGAAAGCTAAACCAGTATTTCTGATCTCTATTTATTGATTTAGGATTCTTAACACACACTACACTGCCTCTTTGGCAGGCATTTAGACCATCACGCTTAGGGCCAACTCCAAGTGAAACAACATCTCCCTCATTTATCTTTCTATTTAAAGCTTTGCCAATCAATGTTCTATTAGCTTCATTTGAAGTTACCATAATGTCAAAACCCCATTCTTCAATTCCTAGCTCACAACCAACAGCATACCCCCATTGTGCTACCTGAGTTTCAAGCATACCTGGCTTAATAACTGCTAGCATACATTCCAATATAACATCACTGATAAGGCTAGCCTCTCTTATCAGACTTATTTCATTATCAGATTTTTCATATTTTATTTCGTAATATAATTCCTGGGCATCTATTATTTTTTTACTATCACCCATATACTTTAGAATTATTTCATATATGCTTAAAGGTAAAACTTCCCGAGGTGTGAGTAGTCCGATAATTGCAGGTTTACCTCCTGCTGCTTCTTCTATTATATCTTCTATTTTTTCCCCTTCTACCGGGTATTCTTCGTCTGCGAGTTTTAATGTTTCACATTTATAACGAAGAATTCCCGATCTTTTTATTAATTGCTCAGCTACATAACCTCCCTCCAAGCCTGCAATCAAGTGAAAACCATTTTTTCCAATAACTCCTGCTACTGGTTCAACTGTGATATTTGTATTTCCTGCTAAATATGGAACATCCCCATTGTAATGCTCATCCGAGTAAACAATAGCAGCATCTATTCCTTTATTATTAATACTTTTTATTAATTTACTCTGCCTGTCTTTAAATTCTTCTAACTCGATTCTTTTTTCTTTATTTATTTCAGGTGCGTTTGATAATATTTTTGATATGATTTTTGCTTCTTGAATCCATTGTAAATTTCTATTTGTCATAACTTAATGTTCTTTCTCTTTAAGGATAGATATAAAGATATTTTAACGTTAAAATTTTAACGTTAAAATCGTATCATTCAAACTTATATATGTCGAGCTTTGACCTTTCATGAAGGACAG
>JAMCVO010000253.1 GCA_023475715.1 Actinomycetota bacterium | reverse complement strand
AAAAGCTGGCAGCACAGGAGTTTTAAAGAAAAAGCCATATTAAATTTTTATAAAACTTTTTTAAGGATTATCGGAATTTTTGGAAGAAGTTATGAACCAGCTCTTATTATGAATTTAAATCTTTCAAGCGGAAAATTTTTTAACGATATGGATTTAGCTTTGAAAAGTTTGCGTAAGAGGAAAATAAAATTGTTTCCTGAATTTATAAAAGACAGGGCGAAATTGTCCAAGGTGGTAAAAAAATATTTATGATTAGCTAACTTTAATATTTTGTATTTATAATGATTTTTTATTATTTTATTTAAATTTTATTTTAGATTTTTATGGAAAAGATGATGGAAGAATTTCAAAAAGACAGTTGGTTAGGAAAGATAGCTTATTATCCAGGATGCTCTCTAAATTCTACTGCAATGGATTTTAATGTTTCCATTAAAAATTTATTAAAGCACTTAGAAATTGAATTTGAAGAAATTGATGACTGGAATTGCTGCGGAACAACTCCTGCGCACAATGTCAGCGATGAACTTTCAATTATTCTTTCTGCCAGAAATTTGCTTTTAGCAAAAAAAATGGGTTATGAAAACATATTATGTCCTTGCGTTTCATGTTATTGCAAATTACTCATTGCATCGCAAACTATAAATAGCAATGTGAAACCGGCAAATAAATTAGAAGAAGACAGAAGGAATTTGGTTTTAAAAGAATTGGAAAATATGGGATTCGATATCAGTCAGGGGCTGGATTTTCGAGTTTATTCAATAGTTCATTATTTATTTTTAATAAAGGAAAAGATAAGAAATAAATATTTGGAAGTAAAAGACGAAGCTGCTAATACTAAAGAGTCTGAACTTTTAAAGAGCTTAAAGCCAGTTTGTTATTACGGATGCGTGCTCTTAAGGCCGGGATATGTAACCAAATTTGACAGCATTGAAAATCCTACTTCTATGGAGAGTATCCTAAAAGAAGCGGGAATAGAAAGCTTGAATTTCCCCTTCAAAACAGAGTGCTGTGGTGCAATATTGTCTTTAACAAATAAAAATATTGTTTTGGAACTTAGTGAAAAAATTCTAAGCGCAGCACAGGATTCAGGAGCAAACTGTATAATAGTCTGTTGTCCGTTATGTCAGCAGAATCTGGATTTAAGGCAATCACAAATAAATAAATACTTTAAGTCAAATTATAGAATTCCGGTATTTTATATTTCTCAGATTCTTGGTCTGGCTCTGGGTTTATCATATAAAGACATGATGATAGATAAATTATTCGTTGAACCGGAGATTAGAATTTAAATTTAATATTATTCAAATAATGGTTAAGAGAAGGAAAATTAATTGAGAATCGGTGTGTTTATATGTTATTGCGGCTCAAACATCGGTGCGACTGTTGATGTAGAGAGAGTTGCAAAAGAAGTTTTAAAATTCCCTGGAGTGGTTTTTACACAAACCAATCTATACACATGTTCTGAACCAGGTCAGGGTCAAATCAAAAAGGCTATTAAGGAGCATAATCTTAATAGAGTAATAGTTGCCTCATGCTCCCCGCGGGTCCATGGCACAACTTTTATGAGGACCGTAGAGTCTGTTAATCTAAATCCTTATTTGTTTGAAATGGCAAATATAAGGGAACATGATTCATGGGTTCATGATGACAGGGAAAAAGCTACACAAAAAGCAATTGAACTAATCAGAATGGCTGTTTATAAGGTCAGAAGACATATCGAGCTCTATCCAAAATATTTCGAATTAAATAAAAATGTGATTGTCATTGGAGGCGGAATTGCAGGGATTCAGGCAAGTCTTGACATTGCTGAAGGCGGGCTGAAAGTAATGCTTGTTGAAAGAGAAGCTTCAATCGGAGGTCGAATGGCACAGCTGGATAAAACCTTTCCGACAATTGATTGTTCTGCATGTATATTATCACCGAAAATGGTGGATGTGGGGATGCATGAAAATATCGAGATGCTTAGCTTATCGGAAGTAATTAAAGTAGAGGGATCCATAGGTAATTTTAAAGTTACTATAAGAAAAAAGCCTCGGTATATAAATATAAAAAACTGTACCTCATGCGGAGATTGTGAGAAGGTTTGCCCAGTATCTTATACAAATAATTTTGAAGCGGGGTTATCTTCCAGAAAAGCTATATCTAAAATGTTTGTACAGGCAGTACCTTCAGCTTATTTTATAAATAAAAAAGGGAAGGCACCTTGCAGAAGCAACTGTCCTGCAGATGTTCCTGCCCAGGGTTATATTGCTTTAATAAAAGAAAAAAAGTATAAGGAAGCTTTACAGCTTCACAGGACAGAAAATCCGTTTCCTTCAATATGCGGAAGAGTTTGCACTCATCTTTGTGAAAAAAATTGTACAAGAAATCTTGTTGATGATCCAATATCCATAATGAATTTAAAAAGATTCATTGCTGATTATGAGTTAAGTCTGGGTGAAATTCCATTACCGGAAATGGAAGAGAGAAAATCAGCCAAAGTTGCTGTTATTGGTTCAGGTCCGGCCGGACTTACTGCCGCATATTACCTGTCTAAAAAAGGGTTTGGCGTCAAAGTGTTTGAATCAATGCCTGTTGCAGGGGGTATGTTAAGGCTTGGAATTCCTGAATACAGGCTGCCTTCAGAAATTCTTGATCTTGAAATAGATCTTATCAAGAGGATGGGAGTTGAAATAATAACAAATTCGAAAATTGTCAGCAGTGACG
>JAMCVO010000728.1 GCA_023475715.1 Actinomycetota bacterium | reverse complement strand
AAAATATTAATATGGATTCACATTTAGGATGTTAAAACCATTGTTTATGACATTAAGTAAAATAACACCAAGAATTGATTTCAATACATTGCCTTCTCCACCTGCTAATGAGGTGCCCCCTATAATGGTGCCAGTAATTGCATCAAATTCATAACCAGTCCCATCATTTGGAGTAGCTGCATTCATTCTTGAAGTTAACATTATTCCGGCAACAGCAGCTAAAAAACCTCCTATTACATAGCACATTGTTTGATACCGTGAAATAGATATTCCGGAAAGGTATGCGGTTTCTTTGTTGCCACCAACTGCATATATATATCTGCCAGTTCTTGTTTTTTGCATAAAAAACCAGAATATAGCTACAAATATCACAAGTACTATTATTAGGATGGGTATTGGTCCTATCATTCCTCTCCCAATTAATTTATAAGATTCAATTTTTCCGGCAACAATGTAGCCATTTGTCCATAAAAGTGCACACCCTCTGACAATAGTCATCATTCCCAATGTGACTATAAAAGAGTTTATTTTGGCCTTAGTTACTAAAAAACCATTAACGAAACCAACTAACATGCCAACCAATAAAGCTATAATCACTCCTGTAATTACACCAAATCTGTTTGTCAATGATATTGCTATAACACCGGTAAGACCGGCTACTGAACCAACAGATAAATCGAAATTACCTGAAATTATTGTCAAGGTTGAGCCAATCGCAACTAATCCAATTATTGAAGATTGCCTTATAATATTTAGAATATTTACAATGTTTAAAAATTTATTTGAAAGCAGGGATAAAATTAAAACTAAGATTACAAAAAAAATTATCACCCCATAATTTTTAAAAACTCTTTTCCAGATTTCACCTCTCATTTTTCTCCCTTTGTATTTCCTTATGATTTTTATTTATTTTAAATATGCAATGCTGCTGTCATTATACTTTCCTGCGTTGCTTCTATCTTATTAAACTCTGCAGAAATTTTACCTTCCCTCATAACTAAAATTCTATCGCTCATATTCATTACCTCCGGCAGTTCTGAAGAAATAAAAACTATCCCTGCTTCTTTTTTTGCCAAATTTTCAATTAATTTAAATATTTCAGTTTTAGCCCCAACATCTATTCCTCTGGTGGGTTCATCAAAAAGAAAAATTTTACTATTGGTGTTCAGCCATTTAGAAAGTATTACTTTTTGTTGATTACCACCTGACAAATATGCCACTTGCTGCAATAACGAAGGAGTTTTTATATTTAACTCATTAACATAATAATCTGATTTTTTTAATTCCTCTTTATTATGTATAATCATTCTTGGAGAAAATTGTTTTAAACTTGCTATTGTTATATTTTTATACACTTCAAAATTAGTTATTAATCCTTTTTGTATCCTATCTTCGGTAATAAGCGCGATCCCCATATTTATTGCATCTATAGGATCTTTTATTGTTGCTTGTTTGCCATTTATGAAAATTTGACCAGAATCCAAACCAATATAACCAAAAATTGCATTGACAAGTTCGGTTCTCCCTGCACCTACAAGTCCTGCTATACCCAATATCTCTCCCTTTCGTAATTTAAAAGATATATCGTCTAATATTTTACCTTTCTTAAGATTTCTAACCTCTAATATAACTTCACCTATTGGATGCGGTTCCCTAATAAAAAATTCTTGCACTTTCCTTCCTACCATCAATTTAATAAGATCTTCTTTACTGACTTGTGATATTGGTAAAGTGTCAACATTTTTGCCATCTCTCAATACGGTTACTCTATCTGCAATTTGAAATATTTCATTTAAGAAATGGGTTATATAAATAATGGATTTGCCTTGTTCTTTTAAAATACTTATTATTCTGAAAAGTTTGTCTTTTTCATTTTTCGTAAGAGAAGAAGTAGGTTCATCAAAAATTAAAATATCTGAATTATAAGAAACCGCCCTGACTATCTCAACCATTTGTCTTAAAGCAACAGATAAATTTTCAACAGGCTCATTCATTGAAAGTTCCTTTATTTCAAGTCGCTCGCATAGTTGTTTAAATTCCACTTTAAGTTGATTACCATTTAAAACATTAAATGGATGTATTACTTTTTCTCTTCCAAGAAAAATGTTTGCCAGAACAGAAAGTTTCGGGACTAATTTTGATTCTTGATAAACTACTGAAATTCCATTTTTTTGTGCTTCTCTTGGCGATACAATTTTAACTCTATTTCCTTTAATCATTATCTCGCCAGTATCCTCTTTGTAAACTCCCGTTAAAACTTTAATAAGTGTTGATTTTCCGGCACCATTTTCACCTACTAAAGCATGTACTTCACCCTTTCTTAAAGATAGGTCAACATTGTTTAAAGCTTGAACACCAGGAAAATATTTAGATATATTAACCATATTTAATATCATAGAATTATCTGTTTTCATTGTTTTATTAGATTAATAATGTTTATATTTATAATTTTGATAATGTGCTTTTAGTACTATTTTAAATGTATCAACCCCAATACCTCTTAATAATGTCCTAATGCTCCATCAAAATTTCTCCTAAAAATCTCTATTAAAGAATCTATAGATAGCTTTTATATGTTCTATAGAAACATCTGGAGTTACTTCTGTAGAAGGTCCAAGAATCAACCTGCCTCTTTTAAATAATTTACTTATTGTTTTTACTTCTTCATAAATTCTATCAGGGTTCCAGGTCAATAATTTTTGGTCAT
>JAMCVO010000053.1:1644-2712 GCA_023475715.1 Actinomycetota bacterium | reverse complement strand
TAGTAAGGCTGATAAAATCATAACCGTTTTTCAAATATTCCCTGCGTTTAAGTATTTCAACGTTTTCAAAGCCGGCAAGCTTTATGGCCTCAAGATATTCTTCCTCGGTTACGGCTCCGCCAAAGCACTGGGACCAGGCTTTCCGGTCATTTTTGATTTCTTCCGGTAGAGGATATTTGGTCACTGCATCAGATATTACAAATCTCCCCCAGCTTTTAAGTACCCTGAAAATCTCACTGTAAACCTTTCTTTTATCTTTTGCATGATTTATCACACAGTTGCTCATTGCTGCGTCAAAAAATCCGTCTTCAAAAGGAAGGCTTTCAATATCACCCGTAATAAACCTTGTGTTGCCTATACCCACACCCTCTGAAACAGCAAGGGCTTCGTCTACCATTGCCTGGGTTATATCAAGTCCTGCAGCTGATCCGCCCTGTCCTGTCAGCATGGCAGCTTGCATTGTTTCGATGCCTCTGCCGCAGCCAAGGTCAAGAATATTTTCACCCTCTTCTATTTCAAGCAGGTCCAGATTGCTTCCACAGCTTAGGTTACATGTATTTTTGCTTTCTTCCGAATACCGTTGCTGAATGTTTAATATAAGAGATTCACTAATATCCATTGATAAATACCCCCCATAGGTATATATTATCATTGATGTATTTAAAAATCAATAAATTACAATAAACAAATAAATATTTACCGGTTTATTACTGAGTAAAAGTGTTAAGATATATATTATTATACCAATAAAAATTACCGAACACTGTCTAAGTGGCAATGTTAAAGAAAGTATCACCGGGAAGAACGGTATATCGGCCCAGAAACGCCGTCGGGGAGTTCTGTGGATTATCTTTTCATTTTAAGCATATCGATAAAAGCTTCAAGTCTTGTCATATAACCGGCTTCACCGGTCATTTCGTCAATAATGAGTGTCATAATCGGTATATTGTATTTATTTTGTATTTCGCTGAATGCGCACTGTGCAATTATTTCCGGCATGCAAGTAAAAGGGTATAAGTGGATAACCCCGTCAAAGTTATTTTTTGAACTTAGAATAGAGCATCCTAC
>JAMCVO010000053.1:0-1634 GCA_023475715.1 Actinomycetota bacterium | reverse complement strand
ATGCCCACCTATATCATCGGTTTTGATATATTCTTTTCCTGCTTCATGGGGTCCGTTTTTGAACTTGACTGGAAGCATCTTCTTTACAAAATGGTCTGTAATCCAGTGACTGATGCTAAGATTATTTTGTACTTCGACGCCCATGTTGCCCAACTTCTTTTCCAGCTCGAAATTTATATTAGGGTGGGCACCAACATACATTTCTCCAACTATAGATACTTTTATAGGCTTGTATTTCTTATCTATTGGTATCTGTCTTAATGACTTCTTAGTCAAGTTAATTATATATCTTATATTTTTATAACCCTTTACTTTTTGAGCCCGGTTATGAAACTGTGATTCTAATCTGTCGGTTTGCCCTTTGTTTATTTCTCTAGATCTTGTATATCTTGCCAATTCATTTAATTTATCAACCATATAAACTGTTTTTACAGCATACATTATTCCTTTGAGAATATTTAAGATGCTTTTACCTTCTGTCAGAGGTTTTATTCCGCTTAGAATCTCCTTAACAGTAAGGTTAGTTAAATCAAGACATACAAATTCCACCTTATAATCAAGGCTTTTTAATATTTCAGCCTGCAAGTCACCATAATAACCAAGCCTGCACTGCCCGCGCCCACCACCAAAAAGTATAAAATCTGCGCCGTTTTCAATGCCGTAAATAAAGTCTCCAAGGATTGTTTTAAAGGGTAGACATGCAAACTCAGGCGAGTGCTTGACTCCGAGTTCTAAAGGGCCTTTTGTGCATAATGGGGGCATGACGTAATCTATACCAGCAGTATCAAGTAATACTTTTATAGGTACATACATGTTTCCCATGTGTGGAAATGTAACTTTCAAGCTATCACCCTACCATATCCAAAAATGCTTCAAGTCTTGTGTCAAATCCGGCCTCTCCTGTTTGGTAATCCGATAGTTGTCATTTTTCACCTCATTATACAGCTGCAGTTTGCTGAGACCATTTACCGCACCTGTCTCCCCATCGGGCAATTGCAGTATTGCCTGATAGAATTTCTATAACTTCACAAGCGTTTGAGCAATCTTGACACTCTATACTTTTTGCTTTATACCTGTCTAAAAATGACCCGGTGCCTGCAGCACAGACAGTATTCATTGCAAAATCATTTACTACTCCATTTTTCAGGATAATTATTTTAGAGTCCTGTAAATTATTTTTTGCGTTCGGGGAGTTCCAAATGATATTATTGACTGTTTGTTTATGATTTATACTTAAACGGATTTAAAGCATTATTCCACAGATGATATTTATAAAAGGACGGAAACGTATAAGTATGCATTGCTAAAATAATCTTACATATCCGGGTATATAGTCTCTCATACTCCCTTCATTAATACAGCAGTCCTTTATTATTGTTTGGTATCAAACTCTATCTCGTGCTTAAGTATTTCACTTATCCGTTTTTCTACCCTATCAATATCAAAGTTAGCTTCTTTTTTTATACTTTTTCTAAGCATCGGACCTATTTGCTGTAAATCATCATGGATATCACGAAGTAATTCTAAAGCAGCGGTAGCTTCCATTACCTCTCTGGGTACCTCTACCATATTAGCTAATATGGAATTCTCAGTCCTGGATGCTTAGAAAAAGTATAAAAAAAGAAGCTAACTTT
>JAMCVO010000377.1 GCA_023475715.1 Actinomycetota bacterium | reverse complement strand
TTCCCTGGTAATTTGCAATACCTATAGGCATATGGGCCATTCAATAAATGATCCTAAAACATATAGGACCAAGGAAGAAGAGGATCTCTGGCTTATAAAAGATCCCATAAAAAGATATGAAAAAATATTAGGAGAAGAAAGTATTATAGATAACAGAATTATTGAAGAAATTGAAAACGGAATAAATGCAGAAATAAGTTCTGCAATTGAATTTTCCAAAAACAGTAAAAAACCAGAAATGCCTGAATTGTTCAAGGATGTTTATGCTTAGTAAAATATCAATTTAATTTTTTTTTAAATGTTTTAATTGAAAGTAGCAAATATAAATGATAATGACTTATGCTGAGGCAATCTCTCGGGCAATAAAAGAAGAAATGTTAAGAGACCCATATCTAACTATTATTGGTGAAGATATAGGCAAATATGGTGGTGTTTTTAAAGCTACAAAAGGTCTATACGAAGAATTTGGCAAAAAAAGAGTAAAAGATACACCAGTCTCTGAAACAGCAATTATAGGAATAGCAATTGGAGCAGCTCTCTTGGGGTATAGAATAATTGCGGAGATTATGTATGTAGATTTTTTAACTATTGCTTCAGACCAAATAGTTAATCAAGCAGCTAAAATTCATTATATGAGTGGCGGCAAATTAAATGTACCTATTGTTATAAGAACACAGGGTGGTGCAGGTATTAGAAATGCTGCTCAGCATTCCCAAAGTTTGGAGGCTTGGTTTATGCATATTCCCGGTCTAAAAGTTGTTATGCCTTCTACCCCATATGATGCAAGAGGGCTTTTAAAAGCATCCATAAGAGATGATAACCCTGTAATTTTTATAGAGCATAAAAAATTATACTCAACTAAAGAAGATGTTCCTGACGAAGAATATATAATTGAAATAGGTAAGGCTGACATAAAAAAAGAAGGAAAGGATATAACAATTATTTGTTACTCTTATATGGTCATTATTGCTCAGCAAGCAGCAAAAGTATTAGCTGAAGAACACAATATAAGTTGCGAAATAGTGGATCTAAGAACTATATCGCCTCTAGACAAAAATACTGTTACTAAATCAGTTAAAAAAACAAATAAAGTTTTGGTTTTGCATGAAGCATGTGAACAGGGTGGAATAGGAGGAGAAATAATATCTATAATACAGAATGAAGTTTTTGATTACCTTGACTATCCTGTATTAAGAATATGTGGGCCTAATACCCCTGTCCCTTATTGCCCAGACTTAGAAGAAAATTTTATACCAAATGTCAATAAAATAATTAATCAAATTATGAAACATTTTAAAATTTGAATATAAAACAATATTTTTCCAATATAAATATATATTTAAATTATTTTATTAATGTTTGTCATTAAACTGATATGTTGAGATAAAAATAGATGAAAATAAATAACAATATTTTAAGGAGGAAAAGATGGCTATAAATAAAATCACTGATTCTAAATTATCTTCAGATTACCTTAGTTCAAGATTTGATCTCTATGGAAGATGGTCAACTTGTGAGGTTGATATGAGTGAGCCATGGGAAGTTAAAATCCAAGACTGCCCTCAAGATTGGTGTTCTAATAGTTTCATAAAGATTAATTTTCAAGATGATGGATTAAAACTGTATGATGCTAAACCTGGAGAAGGCAATTTTATTGCAAAAATTTTTGAATTTGAAAAAAAAAGACCTGTTTATACTTTTGACCTTGAAACAAGACGAGAAAAATTTCCACTCTCCTTCAGAAAAATAAACTGGAGCAATAGAACTGCCCAAGAAATATATTATAATTGGAGAGATGGTGTAAGACATAAATATCTTATTAGTTCTTGTTTTCCACTTATTAGATGTACGGTAATAGACTCTTTTAATCTTGCTATTCAATTAAAACCAGGATTCTTGGATTCCATTTCAAATACGTTTGATCTTAATAGAACTTATTATATTCTCTGGAGTAGTGTCGAGAAGGATACTCCTTTAGTAATTGCATGTCCTTCTGGATTTAATAATATCCAACTCCTTGGTGATATAATTTTATTTACTTCTCCAGATGATCGTTTTTCTGTCCATATAGGTCCTCTTTTTGGAGCCGCACTAATCGATACCAGGAATGTTAAAGAACCACCAAAAAATTGGGATGAAAGAGCCTTGCTTTTGGCAGAAGGTGCCTGTAATATGCCTATAGATTTTAACGAAATATACCATGTGGATGAAGATAAAAACAGAATAAAAGTTCAACGATATTTTAAAAGAAAAAGAGTCTATTACCGTACATCTAATAAGAAATCTGAAGATGTAAGCATATATCCTCCATGTGTCTTTTATCCAGAAACTGGAGGAAAACCAGATTCTGAAAAGTCTTATGATATCTACACCCTCTATGGTAAAACATTTATAACAAAGCATAAAGATATAGTTTATTCATTTGATACTCCACCAGAAATTAGTCAAAAATTGGCTATTCCAAATTTAAATGAAATAACAGGAGAATTTGCAAAAAAAGTAGTAGATCTACTCAATGAACGCATAGAAATAGAATTAAATGAAGTTCAAGAATTTCCCAAGTTTAATGATATTCCCTTTACTTATGCTTTTGTAGCTTTAAACCAGCAAATGATGGCTTGTTATCCCCTGCTTAAAGAAGACTTAAAAAAAAGTCTCCTGACCTGGACCCGTAAACATTTAGAATATTTTTTCAACCAAAAACATCTTCCCA
>JAMCVO010000729.1 GCA_023475715.1 Actinomycetota bacterium | reverse complement strand
GTTAAAGCTCAGTGAACTTGCCATCAAGGACCAGCTCACAAATCTTTATAACAGGCATTCCTTTAATGAGATAATAGAAAGAGAGACTGCAAGGGCGGAAAGAAGAGCAGAACCTCTATCATTCATAATAATAGACGTAGATAATTTCAAGAAGATTAATGACACACTAGGTCATTTTACGGGCGATAGACTCCTTGTTGAGGCAGCAAACATAATCAAAACCACTGTCCGCAAATCCGATGTTGTATTTCGTTATGGCGGGGATGAATTTCTTATTATTTTAATGAATGCTGATTACGATATGTCTTTAGACATGGTTCAGAGAATATTAAGTGCCGTTGATAAATGGAATAAAGACAAGATGGGGTCCTTTAACTGCAGATTATCTTTCAGCATAGGGTGCTCAACCTGCAAAAAGGGTCGAACTATCCCTGAAACCCTTGAAGAAGCTGACGCAATGATGTATAAGAATAAAAACATTTTATAAAAATCTACGGAAAGATTTCATTAAGTTTTCAACATATATTCATAATATTCAGTAAAAATTTCTTTTGATGGTCTTGATTTGTTTTTATAAAAATGACCACCGCTATGTTGGGAAACATCTTCCACATCAAAATCTTGAAACTCTGCCCTTAGCTAAAGACGGTTATTATTATCTTTTTTTATATTTATAATTTCCTTTCAGTCAGATATTTACTCATGGCATTAGGTATCCTCCATTTACATTAAATACCTGGCCTGTGATATAACTAGCTTCGCCAGAAGCTAAAAATACTACCATGTTTGCAATATCATCAGGTTTGCCCAGATATCCCATAGGAATATTTGAAATAATTTTTTCCATAATATTATCTGGAATTGCCTTTAGTATATCTGTTTCTATAACACCTGGGGCTACAACATTTACGGTTATGCCCTTTTTTGCAGTCTCGTATGATAGGGATTTACTAAAACCAATAATACCTGCTTTGCTTGCAGCATAATTTGTCTGTCCAAAATTTCCTTTTAACCCTATAACTGAAGATATGTTTATAATCCTTCCATAGCTATTTTCAATCATTTTAGCAAGGGCAGCCTTGCAGCAGTTAAATACACTTTTTAAGTTAACGGCTATTACATCATCCCAATCTTTCTCAGACATCTTCTGCAAAGTTATATCCCGAAGTATGCCAGCATTATTTACAAGAATATCAAGCCTCGCCTCTTTTGAATAAATAAACTCAAACATTTTCTCAACTTCATCAAAATCGCTCACATTAAAAATCGCTTTATAGCATTTGTGTCCCTGATTTTTAATATATAAGCATGTTTTCTCTATAGTCTTTTCATTTATGTCATTTACAAAAACTGTCGAGCCTTTGGCTGCTAAAGAAGCAGCAATAGATCTTCCAATGCCCTGACCGGCACCTGTAACTAAAGAAACCTTACCATTAAAACTCATATATTTTCTTTTTTATTTAAATCTTTTTAAAACAATTGCCATACCTTCACCGGAACCAATACAAAGTGAAGCTATGCCTAAACTGCTTTGCCTTTTTTGCATTTCATGGGCAAGTGTTACAACTATTCTTGCACCGCTTACTCCAATAGGATGACCAAGTGCAATAGAGCCACCATTAACATTAACAATATTTTTATCGATATTTAAATTCTTAATTACATATAAGCTCTGGGCAGCAAATGCTTCATTAAATTCTGCAAGTTCTATACTGTCTATTTTTAACTCTAGGTTTTTTAGGGCTTTATCTACTGCATAAACTGGTGAAGTGCCAAAATAGGCAGGATTGGTGCCAACTTCAGTTATTTCAAGTATTTGAGCCATAGGAGATAGGCCAAGCTGGGCTAGCTTATCTTCTGAACATAAGGCAAGGACGGCTGCTCCATCACTAAGACTTGACGAGTTTCCTGCAGTAGCAGTTCCACTTTTTGTAAATACAGGTTCTAATGAGGATAATTTTTCCAGTGTCGTGTCTTTTCTTGGGTGCTCATCATTATTAAGAGAAGAAGTAACATTTCCACTTTTATCTTTAATATCTGTGGGGATAATTTCATTTGTAAATCTTCCACTCTCTATTGCAACAGTGGCCTTTTTATGACTGTAAAATGCAAATTCATCCTGCTCTTGCCTTGAGATGGAAAATTCTTTTGCCATCCTATCTGTAAGTTCGCCCATGTGAACATTATTGTATGGACACCAGAGACCATCAGTTATCACCTCATCTATAATTTCACTGTTTCCTAACTTGTATCCCCACCTTGCGCTTCTAAGCAGGTACGGTGCATTTGACATAGACTCAATCCCGCCAGCAATGTATAACTGCCCATAACCTGAAGATATGTTCCTATAGGCAATATCTATTGCCTTAAGTGCAGATCCGCAAACCTTATTGACAGTTAGGCATGGAGTATTAAAGGAAAGTTCTGCTCCAAGAGCAGCCTGCCTTGCAGGATTTTGGCCAAGACCTGCGCCAAGTACATTTCCAAGTATTACTCCATCAACTGCAGCTTTTTGGAGATTGTGTTTAACTGATAAATTTTTTATAAGAATTGAACCCAGATCAGGTGCACTATATTCTTTTAGAGATCCTCCAAAGTTTCCGATTGGGGTTCTTATTGCATCAATGATATATACTTTATTTGCCATAAAAGTAACCTGGTTAATTATAATGCATAATCTATTTTTATAATTTTAATATTTGGATTTATTATTGA
>JAMCVO010000434.1 GCA_023475715.1 Actinomycetota bacterium | reverse complement strand
AATGTTGCAAAAGATTCTTTTTATGTCGGGGGATCATCTAATTCAATTCAAAAAGAAGTAAAAATAGAAAATTATTTAAAAATGAATGAAACATTACTGGAGCTGGGTACTTATCCGATAACTATCTAATAAAGAAAATTTGGATAAGATTACCAGCAATAAAATCAAATAAAATCGGTTACAAAAGAAAATAAAGAGGGAAAAGATGAAATTTTTTGACATTAACTTCCTGATAAGCGGCAGCCTTTACAGCAGGGAAGAAAAAGAAAGCTGTGCCGTAAGAATAAAAAAAATAATCGAGGATAATGATATTTCAAATTTGATTATCACAAATAAACTTGCACTTGATTATGACTGGAATATTGGCAACGAGGAACTTTTAAATTCAAGTCTTTGCAGTAAGATAAACGGTTTATATTATAGTTATATTCTTACTCCGGATGTTTATTTTACATATGATTTTAATAAATATGTAAATAAAGCTTTTGAAGATGGTGTGAGGCTTTTTAGATTTTTTCCCAAGCATCATTTGTTTTATGTAAATGATTATTATATGAAAAGGATATTCGGGCTGCTTTCAAAAAAGAAGTTTCCTGTTATGCTAGATTTAAAAGAACTCGATATTACAGGAAATAAATATTTTGACATAAATGTTCTGGAAAAAATTTTAGATGAAAACAAAGAAATGCCTGTAATACTTGAAACAAGCCTGAAGCAGTGCATGTTTAACAGGTATTATTTTCCTCTCCTTGAAAAATTCAATAATTTATATCTGGAAATCAGCGGGATGATACTTATTGACCAGATAGAAGGTTACGTTGAAAAATTTGGTTCAAAAAGGCTGATATTCGGGACGGATTATCCCGATCTGGCTACAGAATTATCTGTAAATAGGATTTTATTGTCGGAAATGAATGAATCCGATAAAGAAAATATTGCATTTAATAATATTGATAATATTTTAAGGGGAATAGAAATTGGCTAAAAAAAATATTGAAGAAGAAATAAAAAAATTCAGGCTCATAGATTCACATATGCATCTTGGTATTGCTTCAAATACATTATACTATAAGTATAATGACGAGAGAGTGATGGAATTGCAGAAAAAATTCAATGTGAAAATATCCATTTGTTCACACTGCATAAGTTTTTATGACCAGGAAGCTCAGATTGAAGCTATTAAAAAAGCTCAGATAGAATTCGGAAGTCGTATCTGCTGGAATCTTGTCTATGATCCGCGGTGTTCAAAAAAATCACTTGAACTTATTGATAAAAGCAAGTCAAAAATTAATTTTGCAGGAATAAAAACACATCCTGTTATCCATGAAACCAGAATCGACAGCAAATTATATTACCCTCTCTGGGAATATGCATCTGCAAACAACATTGTTATCTCTTCCCATACATGGAGTCCATATACCGATAATCCGAAACAGTATAACGGAAATCCTCTTTTATTTGGAACGGTTTTGAAAGAATACCCGGGACTTAGGATAATACTTGGTCATTCAGGCGGGAAAGTTAATTTTTATGATGATGTTATTGAGTTTGTAAAAAATCATGAAAATGTTTATATGGATTTCTCGGGTGACTGTATATATCCTCCTGTCTATAAAAAGGTTATAAATAGGGCAGGCAGAGGAAGAATTTTATTTGGTACCGATATGCCGATGATGGATATAAGGTATCACATCACCAGTGTTCTTTGTGCAGATATTGATGACTCTGACAGGGAAGATATATTTTTTAACAGTGCGGCAAAACTTTACAATTTTAATTGATAATAGGATTGTTTTATTTTATTGAAGGCAGATTATTATTAAATATCAATTAATGAAATATTGAAGGAGCTAAAATTGAAAAGACTGAAATTAAATATTAATGCCCATATCGGATGTCTTGGGACTTTTGGTGAAAGATATACCCCGGACGGATATATGAGCAGTTTAACTTTTGACGAGCAGCTTGAAATTATATCAAAAATCGACGGTATCAAAGGTCTTGCTGTGTGGTATCCTGGGCATCCCATGATAGATGAACCTGAGAAACTGCTTAAAAAACTGGCTCAATACAATTTAAGAGTTGCCGATATTGGCTCAGAAATATGGTCTGATGCAAAATGGAGAATGGGATCGATATCTTCTTTGGATAAAAAAGTAAGAGAGGAATCCATAAAGATTGTAAAATATACCATGGATCTGGCGGTGGAATTAAAGGCAAAAAGTGTTCTTTTGTGGCCTGCTCATGATGGTTTTGACTATGTTTTCCAGGCTGATTACGGCAAAGCATGGGGTTATATGATTGAATCTCTAAATGAAATAGGCTCACATAATAAAAATGTTAAGATTGCAATTGAACCAAAGCAAAAGGATCCAAGAGCTAAAGAATTTGTTGAAGATGTTGGAAAGCTGATGTTTCTGATTAAATGTCTTGACGTAGATAACGTAGGAGGCGCTCTTGATCTGGGTCATTCACTTTTTGCAAATGAGCGGCTTGCCGAATCTCTGGCTCTTTATAACCGATATGGTAAACTTTACCAGATACATCTTAATGACAATTACAGAGATGCAGATCCTGATCTGGTTTTTGGTTCGATAAACTTTTGGGATACTCTTGAGATGTTTTACTGGTTAGGTAAAACCAATTATGATGGATGGCTTAATATTGATACAGTAACTCCAAGAAATGACAGGGCAAAAATGCTTGAGCCAGTTTTT
>JAMCVO010000727.1 GCA_023475715.1 Actinomycetota bacterium | reverse complement strand
GGGGGCGAAGCAAACGTAGCTGTATCACTGTCATGTTTTAATACAGATGTAGCATTTGTAACGATGCTTCCTGCCAATTCAATAGGCGATGCATGTATCTCAGAATTAAGAAAATATGGAGTAAATACATCATTTATAAAAAAAGGACCCGGAAGAATGGGAATATATTTTCTGGAAACAGGTGCAAACCAAAGATCCTCCAAAGTAGTATATGATCGTTCCTATTCGTCAATAGCTTTAGCAAAGCCGGGCGATTTTGACTGGGGTAAAATATTTGAAGATACTTCCTGGTTTCACATAACAGGGATAACACCTGCTATAAGCGAAACTGCTGCTGCGCTATCGCTTGAAGCTATAAAAAATGCAAGAGAAATGGGAATCACCATTTCCTGTGACTTTAACTACAGAGGTAACCTATGGAAATATGGTAAAAAAGCAACAGAAATAATGCCTGAGATTGTCAAGCACGTAGATATAGGAATAGCAAATGAGGAAGATTGCCAGAAGTCACTTGGTATAAAGTCAGATGTAAATGTTGAAAGTGGAAAGCTTGAAGAGGACATATATGAAGAACTAACAAATAAAGTGTTGAAAGAATATAAAAATCTAAAAGCAATAGCCATTACACTGCGTGAAAGTAAAAATGCAGACATAAATGGATGGTCGGCATGCTTAAATGATGGGAGTAAATTTTATGTAAGTAAAAAATATGAAATATCTGACATAATAGACCGAGTAGGTGGAGGAGATTCATTCTCAGCAGGGTTAATATATGGATTTCTAAACTATAAAAATAAACAGGAAATCCTTGAATTTGCAATAGCAGCAAGTTGTTTGAAGCACTCAATAAATGGAGATTTTAACCTTGTAACACTTGAGGAAGTTGAAAAACTTAAAGGCGGAGATGCTTCAGGAAGAGTCCAGAGATAGATTTTAATATAAATAATTAATTTATGAGTAAGGAAACATGAAATTATGATGACAAAAGAAATAAGAGCATTTAGAGACAAATTGAAAAAGGAAGCAGTTTATGGGCCGTTTTCCAAAACTAATGACCCCGCTATGATAGAAGCGATGGGATATGCAGGGTTTGATTTTATTATACTAGACCTTGAACATGGACCGAATAGTGTAGAGACGCTACAAAATCTTATAAGGGCTGCACAAATATCTCAAGTGCTTCCAATAGTCCGGGTAAAAGAGAAGAATGATTCAGTGATAGGAGAGGTGCTTGACATAGGTGCTGCTGGAATTGAAGTGCCACAGATATCTACAAAGGAAGATGCTGAACATTTAGTGAAAGTTGCAAAGTTTGCTCCAGAAGGCATGAGAGGTGTGTGCAGGTTTGTCAGAGCTGCTAATTATTCAGCCATGGACAGATTTGAATACTTCAAGACTGCAAATGAAACTTTGATAATCATTCATCTTGAAGGAGAGGAAGCAATAAACAATATAGATGATCTACTTACAGTAAAAGGAATAGATATAATGTTCATTGGGCCTTATGATCTTGCACAATCACTTGGAATACCTGGTCAGATCGACCATCCTTTGTTGGAAGAAAAGATGAAGGAAATAATAATAAAATGCAGTGCAAAAAAAATATGTGTAGGAACCTTTGTAGACAATCTGAAAAACCTCAAGAAATGGAAAAATGCAGGGATTAGATATATATCTTATTCTGTTGATACGGGGATTTTATATGAATGCTGTAAAAACATACTAGATAACATTAAGAATTAATTAAAAAATTAAAAAATTTGGGTTTTTACCCTTAAGATAAAAATATGAAAAAAAAGATATTTATAAGCTATTTTGAATATCCTGATGTGGAGATAGAAAAGAAATTATTTAAGGATGCGGGATTTGAAGTATTTGATTTCCGCCATGATAAAGAGGTTGATATTTCAGGAATGGCTGAAGAGATGGATGCACTGCTTGTGCAATATGTACAGGTAAACAGAAAAGTAATAGACAGACTTAAAAACTGCAAGATTATTGTAAGGTATGGAATAGGTTATGACAATATTGATGCAAACTATGCGGCAGATAAAGGCATAGTGGTTTGCAATGTACCCGACTATAGTATAGATGAAGTGGCAGACCATACAATATCCCTTATTCTCGCACTTTCGAGAGGTCTAAACAAACTTGATAGGAGTATAAGAGAAGGTAAGTTTGGATTTGAAAATGCTAAACCATTATACAGAATTAAAGGTAAAACCCTTGGAATAATCGGTTTTGGGAGAATATCCAGGTTAATAGTAAAAAAAGTAAGAGGTTTTGATTTTAATGTAATTGTATATGATCCGTATGTTGATGATAAAACAATGAATATTTTAGGTGCAGAAAAAACTGGACTTGAAGAAATATTCGCTAGGTCAGATTTTATAGCAGTGAACTGTCCTCTTACAGACAATACCAAACATCTGGTAAATGAACAAAGGCTAAAGAAAATGAAAAAGACAGCCTATCTAATAAATACAGCTAGGGGATCAATAGTAGATGAGAAAGCATTAATAAATGCACTTAAAGAAAGTTTAATAGCAGGAGCGGGATTGGATGTATTTGAACAAGAACCATTAAGTAATGATAATCCGCTTTTAAAAATGGAAAATGTTATATTAACACCTCATTGTGGATGGTATACGGAAGATTCAATAATTGATTTAAAAATTAAAGCGGCACAGGAGATCATAAGGGTACTTAATGGAGATGAG
>JAMCVO010000656.1 GCA_023475715.1 Actinomycetota bacterium | reverse complement strand
AATGCTTTTGATTTTTCCCTAAATGATAACCTAATTGTAAATATTTTTACAGTTTAAATCTCCTCCGGTTTGATAAATTCAACCATTATAAAGTATAATAAACAATTATTTTATCTACTTCCTTAGGAAGATAAAACAGGTATATCAGTGACTCAGGCAAGCAGAGTCTTGCATCTTATGCCGTGTTTGCCTAAGTAGCATGGGTTATTTACCTTTCTTGGGAGTATAGGTAATATATTTAACATTTTATTAAAATAATTTATTAAAAAAATTTCAAATTATAAAAAAGGAGTATGAGAAGTGGGCAACAGCATTAAAAAAGTAGCTCTTTTAACAGGCGGCGGGGATTCATCTGCAATAAACGACTACATAAGAACAATAGTGATACTTCTTGAAAAACAAGGTATTAAAGTAAGAGGCATTAAGGCAAGCTACAGGGGGCTGATTGAGGATGATTTTACGGATCTTGACTGCCAGATAGTAAATGGTATTTCCCATACAGGCGGAACATGCATAAAGACTTCAAGGACAAATCCCTATAAAATGGAGGGTGCAGTTCAGAAAATAATTAAAAATATTGAAAAGGAACATCTTGATGCTCTTATTTGTGTAGGAGGCAATGATACCCTTGGTGTTGCCTTAAAACTTTCAAATGAGGGTATAAAAGTAGTAGGAATTCCCCAGACAATAGATAATGATATTTTAGAAACAGATCACTGCATAGGCTTTCACAGTGCAGTAGAAAATATTGTAAAATGCACCAACATGGTTACAACATCTGCATATTCTCATGAAAGGGAAATGATTGTTGAAGTAATGGGAAGGGACAGCGGATTTCTGGCATTAAACAGCTCGCTGGCTTTAGGCGCTGACAGCCTTCTTATACCTGAATTTCCTGCAGATCTTGATAAACTTGCTGATCTGATTCAGAGAAAAAGAAAAGCTGGGAAAAAACACGGACTTTATATTGTGGCTGAAGGAGTAAAGATAAAAGGAGCTAAGCTGATCCAGGACGATGTAGATGTCTTTGGACATGTAAAGCTCGGAGGCATATCATATGCAATTGCTGAAATTATTAACTCGAAGATAAATATAAAACCAAACGTAACTATACTTGGTTATACCCAAAGAGGCGGAACCCCATGTCCCTATGATGCGTATTTATCCACAGTTTTTGCAAGAGGCACATTTAAAAACATAATGGAGGCAAAATTCGGTTATATGGTTGCCGTGGTAAATGAGAAGCCTAAAAATGTTCCTATAGCTGATGCAGTCAAAGACATAAGGCTTGTTTCAAAAGAAGACTATGATTTTGCTGTGAGTCTTGGGGATGTATGGTAGGATATCAGCTTAAGGCAAAGGAAAGATTAATAAGACTTTTAATTATATGGAGTGAATTTTTTTCCATTTAGATTATTTAGTTTGATTTTGTAACTATTTTATAACAATAAATTATGTTATAAAGTTTATAATTTTAATATCCCAGGAGAAACCATAATGCAACTCGCAAAAAGAATGAAAAACCTTGGCACAGAAAATGCCTTCAAAGTCCTTGCCGAGGTAAATAAACTAAAAAGTGAAGGCAAAGACATCATAAGCTTTGCAATAGGAGAGCCTGACTTTGATACCCCAGAGAATGTAAAAGAAGCAGGAATTAAGGCAATAAAAGAAAACTACACTCACTACGGCCCTTCTGCAGGTCTTCCTTTACTTAGAGAACAAATAGCAAACCATATTTCAAAGACAAGAAAAATAAAAGTAGAACCTGAAGAAGTCGTAGTAACTCCCGGGGGAAAACCCATAATATTTTTTTCCATATTTGCCCTTATTAATCCCGGTGATGAAGTAATATATCCAAATCCAGGCTTTCCAATTTATGAGTCAATAATTAATTTTATAGACGCTAAAGCAATACCAGTTCCAATAATTGAGCAAAAGAACTTCAGTATTGATGTAGATTATTTAAAAAGCATAATAACTGATAAGACAAAGATGATAATTCTTAACTCCCCACATAATCCTACAGGCGGAGTAATTGAGAAAAAGGACCTTGAAGCTATAGCAGAGCTAGCTATAAAGCATAATATCATAATCTTTTCTGATGAAATATATAGCGGAATTGTCTTTAATAAAGAGTTCAACAGCATATCATCAATTGAGGGTATGAAGGAAAGAACAATAATACTTGATGGCTTTTCTAAAACTTATGCAATGACAGGCTGGAGAATAGGATATGGTATTTTTACCAAAGAGATAGCAGCCCATATAGCTAATCTTAATACAAATTCAGTTTCATGTACCGCAACATTTACCCAGATTGCAGCAGCCGAGGCTTTAAGAGGCCCTCAGGATGATTCGATAAAAATGGCAAATGTTTTTAAAGAAAGGGCCAAATTAATAGTTGATGGTTTAAATGATATCAAGGGAATAAAGTGTCTTTATCCTAAAGGAGCTTTTTATGTATTTCCTAATGTAACACAAGTTTGTAAAAATCTTGGATTTAAAAACTCAAATGAGCTTCAGCAGTATCTTCTGCATGAAGGAGGAGTTGCAGTGCTTCCAAGAACTTCTTTTGGAGTAAGAAATAAGGGAGAAAATGAAGAGTATATAAGGTTATCATTTGCAACAAGTAATGATGCCATACTTGCTGGCCTGGCCAGGATGAAAAAAGCTATAGAAGGGAAGAAGTAAATATATTTATGGATAAAAAAATTGAGGAAC
>JAMCVO010000662.1 GCA_023475715.1 Actinomycetota bacterium | reverse complement strand
TGCCACTCATTGGCTCTGGATTTATCAAATTCCCGCACAAAGGCCTCATCTGTGCCATCATTGTACATGACGACGGCATCGAGAGCCAAATAGCCCCCGGAAGGGTTGGGGCTCGTGGCGTAAGCCCAACCGGACAGGGTCAGAGGATCATTGGCTTTACCCTGGACTTCGACATACTCCCCGGCATATTTATTGGCTGTCATTCCGTTGATCTTTAAGGAATAGCTTCCCCGCTTGGCCATTTCGGAACTTTGGCCGTCTCCGGCTCCTAAAGAAGTCAGGGTCCAGCTGTCAAGATTGCCCCACTCCATACTGGCGTTCTCATTGGAGTAATAATCGTCAAGCACTCATCGCTGGCTACAGGCACCAGTTGCGTAAAATATCCGGCCCCGTCAGCAGCAGACAGATATATTTTACCGGAACTTTTGCCGAAGACCTTTACAGAACTATCTGCACTATACTGTCCAATTCCGCGGTTATTCCATAATGTTGGCTGTTGGGTGCAAACTTTTTGAAACAGGCGCTTTTATCAGAGGTATGGAAAACTTTATGGTAGATATCATGATCGATAGGAGAGGTACCGAAAGGTTTCTGGATGCCTTGGTGGAAAAAAACTTGAAATTTCTAGATAGGATCTTAAAGGGGGTAGGCCAGTATGTAGACCTACTCCAGTTTGGTGATGATCTGGGCTCCCAGCAAGGACTATTAATACCCCCTGAGATATTTAAGTCAGTTTTTAAACTCAGGTATAAAAAAATGTGGGATTTTGTCCATGAAAATAGCAGCTGTAAGGTGTTTTTACATTCATGCGGTTCAGTGTATGATGCAATTCCTGATTTAATAGAAGCAGGTCTTGATGTGCTTAGCCCGGTACAGACTACAGCTGTAAATATGGAACCAGAGAGGCTTAAAAAAGAATTTGGGAAGGATATTACTTTCTGGGGTGGTGGTTGCAATACAAGGGATATACTTCCATCCAAATCGCCTTTAGAAATAAGGGAAGATGTAAAAAGAAGGATTGAAATATTTAAACCAGGGGGAGGTTTTGTATTTTGTCAAATCCATAATGTTTTATCAGACGCACCACCTGAAAATGTCATTAGCATGCTTGAAGCAGCCTATGATTATGGTAGATATTAATTATTGATAGCTTCATTTCAAAAGAGATTTATAAGAAAGGAATTTAATGAACAATATAAAAAATTTAAAAATAAAAATATTTGCTGATGGTGCCGATATTGAAGAAATGAAAAAAGCATATAAAAAAGGAATCGTAAAGGGCTTTACAACAAATCCATATTTTTTAAGACTGGCAGGTGTATCTGATTATGAATATTTTGCCAAGAAAGCCGTAAAAGAGATACCGGATATGCCATTGTCATTTGAAGTTATATCAGATAATTTTTATTCAATGGAAAAAGAAGCAAGAATAATTGCAAGCTGGGGTGATAATATTTTTGTTAAAATACCTGTTACAAATACAAAAAATGAATCGTCAACACCCTTAATCAAAAAGTTATCTGCAGATGGCATAAAAATTAATGCGACAGCGGTATATACTCTGGACCAGGTAAAAAGCATAGCCGAGGCTCTTTCTCCGGAAACAGAAAGCATTATTTCCATTTTTGCAGGAAGAATAGGAGAAACTGGAGTAGACCCTATACCTATTGTTAAAAAATCGTCTGATATCATCAGATCAAAGTCTCTAACTAAAACTGAATTATTGTGGGCTAGTACCCGGGAAGTATTTAATATATTTCAGGCAGAGGAATGCGGCTGTGACATAATTACTGTTGCCAATGATATTTTAAATAAACTGGATAATGTAGGTATTTCATTAGAGCAGGCTTCGCTTGATACTGTAAAGAACTTTTATGAATGCGCACAAAAATCAGGTTATAAAATTTAATTATTATTTTGAATATATGAATTAACCACATGATTGTTTATAAATATAATTTTAGAAAGGCGATTTGAATAATTGAATAATGATATGTTTTTAGGCATTGATTTGGGAACAGGTGGATGCAAGCTTACACTGATTAATAGTGCAGGGGATATTATAGCTGAGGCAAAAAAAGAATATCCGACCAACCATCCGAAAATATTACACTCGGAACAAAATCCTCAAGATTGGATCGATGCCCTTATAAGTGCTTTAAATATTATTGAAAGTTCAAATAGTATAAATATCTTAAATATTAAAGCTGTTTCTCTTGATGCTTCTACTCATAATGCTGTTATTCTGGATGAAAATATGAATGTAATAAGACCTACAATCATGTGGACAGATCAGAGAAGTATAGAGGAAGTAAAATATCTAGAAGAACATTATGGTGATGAGATATATAATATCTGTTATCAGAAAATTTCCACTACGTGGACATTACCGCAGCTTCTCTGGATTAAAAACAACGAATATGAAAATTACAAGAAAATATCCAAAATAATGTTTGTTAAAGACTATGTAAGATACTGGCTTACCAACAGCTGGGAAACTGACTATATAGATGCACAAGGCACACTATTATTTGATATGGAAAAACAAAACTGGGCAGATAATATTTGTAATATTATAAATTTAGATTTAAAAAAACTTCCACCCATATACAAACCCACAGATATCAGAGGAAGCATTACAAGTAGTGCTTCAAAAGTTACAGGATTAAAAAAAGGTACTCCTGTTATAGTAGGCTCTTCAGATTCTAAATTTATAATATTA
>JAMCVO010000582.1:1008-2725 GCA_023475715.1 Actinomycetota bacterium | reverse complement strand
AAGCGGTATAACAGATGCAAGCTGCATACCGTATTTTTTGGCCAGAACTATTTCGTTTTCAAATCCGCCATATTCAAGATATTTATTTACAACCAGTAAAAAATCTTGGCAGCTTATACCTAAATTTGAAAGAATCTGAGTCATTAAATTATTGAAGCTAATAAAATACTTCTGGCTTTGCGTGCTAACAAGTAACTTTAACTTTGATGAATTTAGGGCACCAATGCTCATACCTGTAATAGTATTTCCTGCATTTATAACGGTAATATCAAAAGTTTTAGAGGCAAGATCTATTAATTTTTCTATATGTTCCGGGTGATAATGCCTTACCTTTGATATTTCTTTTTCACCAGGCAGAAAATAAAGAAATGAGCTCTTTATGCATGAATTTTTAAGCTCATCTTCTGATAATATATTGTTTATGAGCTTTTCCTTGATTTGTCCAAGGCCAAGACTATTTGATGAATTATCGATGTAATCAGTACCGTGGCTTCCATCAAGGTTTAAAAAACACGTATATTTAGAGCTAATTTCAGATATTACCTGGGCAACAGATAGGCTTATCATACTTGTTCCTGCACATGGCCCGGCACCAAAAAAGCAAACAATATTTCTACCGGTTGAATAGTTATCTAAGGCCATTGCACATATTTTCTGACATATCTGAGAATCGGTTAGATATGGTGGAATTACTATTATCCCATATGAAGATAAAACTTTATTAACAGACGAATATGTATCTGTGTTATCTGCGATATAATAATTGCTTGGAACCTGTTTTAAAAACTCCTGCAAATTCTGGATATAGTTGTTATAGGAAATGGCACTATTATCAACAATTAAAATATCAATACTGTCCTGCAGCTTATTATCCATGGACTGGCATGTTTTAATATTTTTAAATAATCCTGTTTTTTCAAACTCGATTTTTAAGCCAGTATTTTTACTTATTATTAAGATATTTTTCATTTCCAATAGTTTTTCCTTACTTAGTTCTTGCCAGCCTTATATAAGATAATGAATTTAAATCCACTGTCTGCTAAACCTTGCAAGCGTGATACATCTTCATAATTAGTAATAATTTCAATACTTGAAATATTTGCACTTGCGTCATACCTTGGCTTTTGGCCGCTATCTTCTGTGTCTACTACTTCCCTGTTACCTGAATCTTTCAGATATGCAACTTCACTTTCAAACAAACTGCTTTTATCAGTTATTTTTAAGTTATCTATATTATCGATGGTTTTACCTTGTTCCTCTTTTTTAACTTCTATCTTTACCGGATAAAAATAAATGATATCGCCCCTCCTTAAGGAATTTGGAAAGGTTATAATCCAGTCTGTTGGAATGCTAAATATATAGAAATCTTCTTTTATGACTTCTTCAGCGCTGTCTTTAAAGTAAGAAAGTGAAATTTGACTGTTTTTAGCAAGAAATTGGACTGAATACTTACCGACAACTTCTTCCTTTTTTACTACTGCTCCTTCTATAAAGTTAACCGGGTTTATTTTTGCAAGATCAAGCATTTCTGGAGTAACCTGGGTATTTTCTTCAACGTTTTGGTTTAGCACCACCACTTCTTTATATAAATACTTTTCTCTTCCGCTTGTTTCCCAGAAATATATCATAGCAATCATAGCAAGCATTAGCAGTATGCCGATTATAGAAAATACCGTCCCGCTTTTAATTCTTCTTCTTATAAAGTGCCCTTTCAATC
>JAMCVO010000582.1:0-998 GCA_023475715.1 Actinomycetota bacterium | reverse complement strand
GTTTGTTTGAAAGTGAAGTTGCATATCTGAAAGATTCAGGTAACAGGGAAGTAGTAGACACAGAAGATAGCGGCCCGCTTTTAATTCTTCTTCTTATAAAGTGCCCTTTCAATCTATTCCCCCTGCATATATATCAATTAAGACTTAATAAATTTCTTAAAAATATTTGCCAGCATTGGCTTAAATTTTTCCTTTTTATGCTTAGAAAATTCTCCCATAAATTCTTTAGGTATAAAAAGAGAACAAATATTATTAAGTGGTCTTTCAAGCAAGTTTGCAACTTCAGGATAGCAAAGTGAAATCTTATACTGACAGTTTGCTTTATATAAAGTAGACAGATCAATTGCAGGAATAAAAACCAGTGGTTTTACACCAATAAAATTTAAAAATTCTTTTTCTTCTATACCACTGTTCCACTTGTTTATTATAAAGTGAATCGGACACCCCTCGCTTTTTAATTTTAAAAGCTCCAAAAATTTACCATTATTTATCTTACAAATTGTGGGAAATGGATCTATTACTACAAATACAAAATCTACAGCAGAAAGCAGCGGTTTTACTGACTCATGGAAAATATTATCCCCCACATCAATAAATGTTACAGGAGCTGCACTTGATGCATAAACAAGCTGCAGCATCTGGTTGTATTGCCAGTTTTTTATTTGTTCTTTTCTGTCATCTGCAACAATCCATACAATATTATCAAAAATATATTCAGCCCTGTTTTTTAACCTGTTACCGCATGAAATCTCATGTGGGTAAGAATAAAAGACACTGCCTGCCTCTTCTGTATTTTTTACCTCTCTTTCTTCAACTCCTATCCAGTTAAATATTGCCGGACCTTCAATAGGAGGCTCAATTACAGATGATAAAATATTTATATTGGAGAGATATTTTGCTAAGTTTAACGTAATTGTGGTAGAGCCCGCACATCTTGAAAGACCACATATTATAATTATTTTCTTTTCAATACCTGTAAAATTTTTTTAAAAAAATAG